>JBBSIG010000049.1:0-14537 GCA_038232215.1 Gaiellales bacterium
CGTCTCGACGCCGCAGGAGCACCTCGAGAAGAGCAAGTGGATCCTGGAGACCTTCCTGCCCTGGGAGGGTGAGCGCTGCCGCGCGATCGAGCTCACGGACGAGAACGGCATCCTCACGGGCCGCTTCCCGCCTACGGTGCGCAACCCGGTCGGCGCGCTTCCGTCGGGAGCCGCCGTGCTCGCGCTCGCCGACACGGTGATGCTGAACGACCCGATCACCGGGCAGGGCTCGAACAACGCCAGCAAGATGGCCGCCTCCTACCTCTCCTCGATCCTCGCGCACGGTGACGCGCCCTACGACCGCAGCTTCATGGAGCGGACGTTCGAGCACTTCTGGATCGGCTACGGCCAGTACGTCACCGGCTGGACGAACGCGCTGCTCTCGCCGCCGCCGCCGCACGTGCTCGAGTTGCTCGGCGCCGGCACCCAGCACCAGGCGATCGCGCACCGGTTCGTGAACGGGTTCGACGACCCGCGCGACTACTTCGAGTGGTTCATGGATCCGGAGAAGGCCGAGCGCTACCTGGCCGAGGTCACAGCCTGAGCCGCCGGACCGCGCCGACGCGGGCCTTCCTCCGCGAGTCCGCCTTCGCTACGGTTCCCGTCAGGGCCTCGCGTGAGGCTCGTCCTCACCCCCTCGACGGCCGCGCCCACCTGGAAGACACCGCCCCCCGCCGCTTCCGCCCGTCCGGCCAGGCCGGCGCAGCGGGCTCGCGCAGCACCCTCCTCGCCGTCTTGCAGGTGGTCGCGCTGCTCGTTCTGCTCGCCTTCCTCACCTACGCGCTCCGCGGCTCGGTGGCCGACGCCTGGCCGCGCCTGCGGAACGCAGATCCGCTCGAGCTCGCGCTCGCCTGCGTGGCCCTCGCCGCCTACTACCTGCTCTTCGTGATCGGCTGGATGTGGATCCTCGCCGCGCTCGCGATTCGGATCCCGTACCGGGTCGCGCTGCAGTCCGAGATGGTCTCGATGCTCGCGAAGTACGTCCCTGGCGGCGTCTGGACGCCCGCGGCCAGGGTCGTCGCCCTCCGCCGCCACGGCGTGGAGCAGACCTCGCCCGTCCTGGCCTCGATGGCTCTCGAGGCCGGGCTGTCGGCCGTCTCGGGGGTGCTCGTCTTCGTGGCAGGGCTCGGGGTGGTCGACAACGTCGACGCGCCGCTGCTGCCGCTCGCGGCGTTCGCGCTGGTCGTGGCCTCGCTCCTCCACCCCACCGTCTTCCGGCCGCTCGCGCGCCGCCTCCTGAAGCCGTTCGGGACCTTCGAGCTGCCCCCCATCCGCTATCGGACCCTGCTCGGGCTGCTCCTCTTCTACGGCTTCACCTGGCTCGTGGGCGGCCTCGCGCTCCTGCTCATGCTGCGGGCGGTGGGCGGCGACGCGGGAGCCTCCACGATCCCGTTCCTCGGCGGGACCGCCGCCGTGGGGGCGATCGTCGCGGTGCTCGCGGTGTTCGCACCATCCGGGCTCGGCGTGCGGGAGGCCTCGATGTACGGACTCCTGCTGGGCGTTGCCTCGGGGGGCGTCGCGCTCGGCGCGACGGTCGTGAACCGTGTTGCGATCACGCTCGTGGAGGCGGCGCTCCTCCTGGTGGGCGGACTGGTGGCGGCGAGACGACGATAGGCGTCTGCTGCGTTTTCCTTGCCCGCCTCCGGGGTGCGGCCGGCCTCGTGCGCGCGTCTTCAACCAGAACGCGCTCGAGCACGGCTCGCACACGATCTCCTACGGGCGGTACCTGGTCTCGTCGAGCTTCGGCCAGGCGGTGCTGGCAGTCGGAGTTCCTGGCCGTCGGCACGATGGCCGTCTTCACGATCTACCTCCGCCAGCGCGGCTCCCCGGAGTCGAAGCCGGTGGGCGCCCCTCTCTCCGAGACCGGCACGTCGGGCTAGGCTCTGTCGGCCCGAGCGGCCCGCCTCAAGGCGCCGGCTCGAGCGGCAGCTCGACGGCGAAGGTCGAGCCCTCCCCCGCGGCCGACCGGACGTCGATCCGGCCCTCCATCCGCTCGACCAGCTCTCGTACGACGTAGAGACCGAGGCCCGTCCCGCCGACGCCCCGGTCGAGCCCGGGGTCGAGGCGGGCGAACTTCTCGAAGATCCGCTCCTGATCCGCGGCTGGGATCCCGAGACCCGAGTCGCGAACCTCGACCCGTGCGGTTCCGTTCTCGCTCGAGAGCAGGATCGCGACCTCTCCCCCGTCGGGCGAGTACTTGATCGCGTTCTCGACGAGATTGACCAGGACCTGGCGCAGCTTCGCGCTGTCGCAGCGGACGGTCGGGAGATCGTCCTGGGCGGAGAGCCTGAGGGAGATCCCCTCCGGACGGTGCACGTCGGCGGAGGCGAGCACGCTCTCCGACAGAGCCACGAGGTCGCAGGGCTCCGGCCTCAGGCCGACGTCGCCCTGCTCGAGCTGGCCGACGAGGAGGATCTGACCCACGATGCGCGAGAGCCGATCCGACTCGGTCTCGATCATCTCGAGGAACGACGCCGTCTCGGCCGTCGTGAGCTCGATGTCGTCGCGTCGGAGCGTTCGAGCCGCCCCGTAGACGGCGGCGAGCGGCGTGCGCAGCTCGTGCGAGACGGTGGCGACGAAGTCGCTGCGGGCCTGCTCGAGCGCTCGCTCCTCGGTCACGTCGCGAAGGGCGTAGACGGTCCCCTCGCCGAAGCGCACTCCCGAGATCGAGAGCCAGCGCTCCTGTCCCTCGAGCGAGATCGGCAGGGTCACGGCCGGGCTCGGCGAGCGCTCCTCGCGCTCGTCGAGAGCCCGAACGGCGGCCGACTCGACTCCCGGCACCACCTCGGCGGCCGCGCGGCCGAGCGCCTCGGCCTCCGGGACGCCCGTCAGGGTCTCGGCGGCCGGATTCCAGTAGCGGACGACTCCGTCCCCGTCGAGGAGGACGACGGCGTCCGCGACGTAGGCGAGCGCCCGCGCCGCCTGGGCGCCGCGGTCGGCCACCCGGAAGAGCCGCGCGTTGTCGACCGCCGCAGCCGCGCGCCGGGCGAGCTCCTGCGCCAACTCGAGATCCTCCACCGTGTGGCGTCGTCCCGAGCCGGCCGAGGCAAGCGTGAGCACGCCCAGCCTGCGACCCCGCGCGATCATCGGCACGGCGACCCACGAGCGAGCCCCGAGCTCGCGGAGCGGCTGGTCACCCCCCTGCACGGCGCTGTCGGAGACGAGCTCCGGCTCTCCCGTGCGAAGGATCCGGGCGACGGACTGGTCCGAGACGTCCGGCTCCGCGAGCCGCGCCGGACGTGCTTGCTCCACCAGGTCACGGTGCGCGTCGCCCAGGCGCTCGAGCGAGCCGTCCGCGCGCAGCAGGTCGATCCAGCACCAGTCGGCGAGCCGGGGCACGGCGAGCGCGACCAGACGGGCGAGCGTCCGCTCGTACTCGAGCGACGAGCCGAGTAGCTCGCTCGCCTCCGCCAGGAAGCCGACCCGCTCGCTCGCTCGCTCGGCCGCCCGCCGTGCTTCCTGCTCGGCGCCGTAGAGCGCCTGCACGCGGCGCGGGGTGCGGACGAAGAGCACAGCCCCGATCCCGAGCGCCGCGCCGCCGAGCACGAGCAGCAGGACGAGGAACTCGCGGAAGACCCGGTTCTGGTCGTCCTGCGCGTCCATCACGAAGCTGTCGGTGTCCGCGAGCATCGCGCCGGCGGACTGCCGGAACGCGGCGAAGAGCCGCTGACCCACGAGCACGCGTCGCTGCGCCTCCTCCCGGCCGTCCGAGCCCGCGCTGACGAGCGCGATCTGACGCTCGAAGTACTCCTCGACGGCGGCGATCTGCAGGCGGGCGCGCGCGATCAGCCGGGTCAGCTCCGGGTGCTCTGCGAGGAAGGGCTCGATCGCGTTGAGGTCGGCCTCGGCGGCCACCCGGCCCGATGCGTACGGCTCGAGACTCGCGGGATCGCCGGTCAGCAGGTAGCCGCGCACGGCTGTCTCCTGGTTCACCATCTGCAGGACGAGGTCGTGGACGTGCCCCGTGAGCGGAATGGCGTCCTCGACGAAGAGGCGTTGCGACGACGAGTTGATCCGCTCGAGAGCGAAGACGGCTGCGAGCAGCACCGCCACGAGCAGCGCGATCAACGCGGCCAGCGCCGCGCGAAGTGCGCGATCCAGTCCCCTACCCTGTGGGTGAGGCCAGCCCGAGCTCGGCGAGTCGCTCACGGCGAAGCTCTTCACGTTCTCCCCGTGCAACCCTCTCCACGACCCCCTCGACCCGAGGGGCGAGACCCACCGGGTCGAACGGCTTCGTGATGTAGTCGACGGCCCCCAGCTCGAGCCCGCGCCGCCGGTCGTCGCGCTCGGCCCGCGCCGTCAGGAAGACGATCGGGATCTCGCGGGTCTGCTCGTCGCTCCCGAGGCGCTCGGCCACCTGCAGCCCGTCGAGACCCGGCATCATCACGTCCAGGATGACGAGATCGGGCCGCTCGGCGCGCGCGACGTCGAGTGCGTCCGCCCCGTCCGGCGCCTCGAGCACGTGCATCCCCGCCGCACGCAGGTTCACGCTGCAGAGCAGGCGCATCGACGCCTCGTCGTCGACGACGAGGACACGCCGGCCGGGCGGCCTCTCCGTCGCTCGCTCCTCCGCTGCAGCAACGTCTCCCACCGGCTGAGTGTAGAGGTCCACCGGCCGGCGGCACGCCGCGAAAGGGTGAGCGGGCGAAGCCCTGGGCCGGGGGCCGGCGTCGGCCCTCGCCGCTAGACGGTTGATCGGAGACTCGAGTGCCGCCCGGGGACGTCCCCGGCCAAGCCGTGCCGGGGGCGTCAGCCGGCGCCGCTTGAGTTTCCGAACGATCGTCTAGGCTCGTCCGCGATGGCCGTTCTCAGGTCCCGGCTCGAGCGAGACACGGAGCAGTACGGGCTGCGGCGAGAGAGGATGGAAGCGCTCGTCCGGGAGCTGCGCGAGCGGACGGCGCTCGTCGCTCGCGGCGGCGGCCCCCGCGCGGTCGAGCGCCATCGCTCGCGCGGGAAGCTCACCGCCCGGGAGCGGATCGACCGGCTGGTCGACCCCGACAGCGCCTTCCTCGAGCTGTCCGCGCTCGCGGCCTGGGACGTCTACGACGGCCAGGCCCCCTCGGCCGGGATCGTGACGGGGATCGGCGTCGTGGAGGGACAGGAGTGCGCCATCGTGGCGAACGACGCGACGGTCAAGGGCGGCTCCTACTTCCCGCTCACGGTCAAGAAACACCTGCGCGCGCAGGAGATCGCCGAGCAGAACGCCCTGCCGTGCCTCTACCTCGTCGACTCGGGCGGCGCCTTTCTGCCGCTCCAGGACGAGGTCTTCCCGGACCGGGATCACTTCGGGCGCATCTTCTTCAACCAGGCGCGCATGTCGGCCCTGGGTATCCCGCAGATCGCGGTCGTGATGGGCTCGTGCACGGCCGGCGGGGCCTACGTGCCGGCGATGAGCGACGAGACGGTCATCGTCAAGGGAACGGGGACGATCTTCATCGGCGGCCCGCCGCTCGTAAAGGCCGCGACGGGGCAGGAGGTGAGCGCCGAGGAGCTCGGCGGCGCGGACGTCCACACGCGCCTCTCCGGCGTCGCCGACCACTACGCGACGAGCGACGAGCACGCGCTCGGGCTCGCCCGACAGATCGTGCGCAACTCCCACCGCCGCAAGGAGGCGCCCTGGTCCATTGCCGACCCGGAGCCGCCCAGCGCCGACCCCGAGGAGCTGTACGGCCTCGTGCCCGAGGACTTCCGCCAACAGCTCGACGCGCGGGAGCTGATCGCCCGCATGGTGGACGGCAGCCGCCTCGACGAGTTCAAGGCGCTCTACGGCGAGACGCTCGTCTGCGGCTTCGCACGAATCGAGGGCTTTCCCGTGGCGATTCTCGCGAACAACGGCGTGCTCTTCGCCGAGTCGGCGCAGAAGGGCGCCCACTTCGTGGAGCTCGCGTGCAAGCGCAAGATCCCCCTCGTCTTCCTGCAGAACATCACGGGCTTCATGGTCGGCCGGGAGTACGAGGCGGGCGGGATCGCGCGCGACGGCGCCAAGCTCGTGACGGCGGTCGCCTGCGCGGAGGTGCCGAAGCTCACGGTCATCGTGGGCGGCTCCTTCGGGGCGGGCAACTACGCCATGTGCGGACGCGCCTACTCCCCTAGGCAGCTCTGGATGTGGCCGAACGCCCGTATCTCGGTGATGGGCGGTGAGCAGGCGGCGACCGTTCTCTCGCTGGTCGGCGATGCCGATCCCGAAGAGATCCGATCGCGCTACGAGGCCGAGGGCAATCCGTACCACTCGACGGCGCGGCTCTGGGACGACGGGATCATCGACCCGCTCGACACCCGCCGCGTGCTGGCGCTCGGGATCTCGGCAGCGCTGAACAAGCCCATCCCCGAGACGACGTTCGGCGTCTTCCGGATGTAGAGGAGTTCGACCTGCTCGAGCCCTGACGCCCCGCGTCACAGGACGACCTCCTCGACGACCGTGGAGGCGCCCTCGAAGCGCGACAGCCCGTACGGCGAGAGGTCGAGCGACGGCGCCCGTCCGAGAATCTCCTCGGCGAGCGCGCGCCCGACAGCCGGCGACTGCATGAACCCGTGTCCCGAGAAGCCGCAGGCCGCGTAGACGCCCTCCTCCACGAGACCGACGATCGGGTGGGCGTCCGGCGTCATGTCGTAGAGGCCCGCCCACGCGCGCTCGACGCGCGCGCCGGCGGCGGCCGGAAACCGGTGCTCGAGCCGCGCCAGCCGGTCGGGAACGACCGACTCGTCGACGCTCGCGTCGAAGCCCCAACGGGGCCGCTCGTCCGCCATCGCGACCACCAGGCTCCTTCCGGCGACGCTTCTGCGGAAGTGGAAGCCGGTCTCGTGCTCGACGATCATCGGCAGCTCCGGAGGGACGTCGAGCGGCGACGTCTCGAGCAGCTGCCGGCAGAGCGGCCGTACCGGCAGGTCTGCGAGCTCGGAGGAGTACGGCCCGGCCGCGATCACGAGCACGTCGCGGTCGAGGCCGCGGGCGTCGGTCCCTTCCCTGAGCGTCACGCCCAGCTCTTGCGCGCGCCGCACGAGCTCCCTCGTCGTGGCGGCCGGATCGGCCAGGCCGTCCTGCCGGCAGACGACCGCACCCCGGACGTCGTCCGCGCGAACGCCCGCCGGGAGGGCGGCCGGCTCGACCGGGACCCCTAGCCGGCGCTGCGCCCGCATCCTTTCCGCGAGAGCCCGCCAGCCCGCGTCCGTCGTCGCCAGGAACACGTATCCGACCTGGCGGAAGAACGGCGGGCCGAGGGTCTCGAAGAATGCAATCGAGGCCTGCGCGAGCCGCACCTCCGGCGCGGTCGAGAACTGCTGCCGCACACCGCCCATCGCCCGCGACGTCGAGCCGCCCGCGACCTCTCCCCGGTCGGCGAGCACGACGTCGCGGGCCCCGAGCAGGGCCAGGTGGTAGGCGACGCTCGCGCCGATCGCACCCGCTCCCGCGACGACGACGCGACTCACGCCTCGAGCCCGTCGAGCTCGTCGCGCTCGGCCTCGCTGAGGGCTCGCAACGGCCGGCGCACGTCTTCTCGGAGCGGTACGCCCCGGCGTGAGATCAGGCGCTTCAGCGCAGCGTGTCGCGGGAAGCGCTCGACGGCCGCGCGCAGCGCGGCGAGCCGCGCGGAGCCGTCCGCGGTCGGCGCTCGCACCGCCTCCGCGATCAGCTCAGGGAACGCCGTCCCGAGGGCGGAGACGGCCCCGGCGGCACCGCGCTCGAGCCCGCGATGGATGAGCGCCTCGGCGCCGACGAAGACGTCGAACGACTCGAGCAGGTACGGCTCGAGTCGCTCGAACGGCGCGTCCGACACCTTGAGCCCGGCGAGGTTCGGCGCCGCCTCGCGCAGCCGGGCGAGCAGGGCCGGCGGGACCGCATAGCCGCTCGCTCGCTCGAACTCGTAGACGTAGAAGGGGAGCGGCGCGCAGGCCCGGGCGGCTTCCGCGAAGTGCGCCAGCAGCGCCTCGTCGTCGAGCGGAAAGTACGGCGGCCCGATCACCGCGACGGCCGCGGCTCCGGCCTCAGCCGCGTGCGCGGCGAGCTCTGCCGTCGCCGCGGTGGTCTGCGCGCCACAATGGACCGCGACGGCGATCCGCCCGCCGCTCGCCTCGAGGAAGAGCTCGGCCACGCGCTTCCGCTCCCCGCCCGAGAGCAGGATTCCCTCGCCCGTCGTGCCGAGCGCCAGGATCCCGTCGAGGCCGCCTGCGACGAGAAAGTCGACGAGCGGCTCGAACGCGGGCTCGTCGAGGGCCGCCCCCCCGTCTGAGAGCGGCGTGACCGCCGCCGCCAGTGCTCCCCGGATCACGCGGGAACTCTAAGCTCGGGACGGTGAGCGCGCTTCGCATCGAGCGGGACGGTGACGTCCGGCGGATCACACTCGCGCGGCCGGAGGCGCGGAACGCGCTCGACGCCGCCCTGATCGCCGAGCTCGCCGAGGCGTTCGTGGACGTCGGCCGGGCGCGGGCGGTCGTGCTCGCGGGCGACGGGCCGAGCTTCTCGGCGGGCGCCGACGTGGAGTGGATGCGCTCCTCCGTCGAGCTCTCGTACGAGCAGAACCTCGCCGACGCGAACGCCCTGCGCCGAATGCTGGAGGCGATCGACTCGTGCCCGGCGCCCGTCCTCGCCCGCGTTCACGGGCACGCGCTCGGCGGAGCGTGCGGCCTGGTGGCGTGCTCGGACGTGGCCGTTGCCGCGGAGGACGCCGTCTTCGCCTTCTCGGAGGTGAAGCTCGGGATCGTCCCGGCCGTCATCTCTCCGTTTGCCCTCGCGCGGATCGGACCGGGCGCGGCGAGGCGCCTGTTCCTCACTGGCGAGCGCTTCGACGCCGCGACCGCGCTTCGAATCGGGCTCGTGCACGAGGTGGCAGCAGACCTCGACGCCGCCGTCGACCGCGTCGTCGGAGAGCTGCTGTCCGCCGGGCCGAGGGCCGCACGGGCGGCGAAACGGCTCGTGCTCGAGCGCCCCGACGGGCCCGAGACGGCGCGCCGGATCGCAGAGCTGCGAACGAGCGACGAGGGCCAGGAGGGCCTGCGCGCCTTCCTCGAGCGCCGGCCACCCGCGTGGAGATCCGCAAGCTCCTCGTAGCGAACCGCGGCGAGATCGCGCTCCGCGTCTTTCGCGCCTGCCGGGAGCGCGCGATCGCCACCGTGGCGGTGGTCGCGCCCGACGACCGCGGCTCGCTGCACGCCCGCTCCGCCGACGAGACGGTCGAGATCGCGAGCTATCTCGCCTCCGAGGAGCACATCAGGGCGGCGAGCCGAACGGGCGCCGACGCCGTCCACCCGGGCTACGGGTTCCTCGCGGAGAGCCCCGACTTCGCCGAGGCGATCGGGGCCGCCGGTCTTCTCTTCGTCGGTCCCACGCCCGACGCCCTGCGCGCCGGAGGCGACAAGCTGGAGGCGAAGCGGATCGCCCGGGAGGCGGGCGTGCCCGTCGTCGAGACCGGCGCGCCCGAGGAGATCGGCTATCCGCTCGTCGTGAAGGCCGCCGCCGGCGGGGGAGGACGCGGGATGCGCGTCGTGCGCGCGCCGGGCGAGCTCGAGGAGGCGCTCGAGGCCGCCCGCCGGGAGGCGCAGGCCGCGTTCGGCGACGAGACGATCTTCTGCGAGCGCTACGTCGAGCGGCCGCGGCACGTCGAGATCCAGCTCCTCGGCGACGCGGCCGGGAACGTCGTCTCGCTCGGCGAGCGAGAGTGCTCGATCCAGCGGCGCCACCAGAAAGTGCTCGAGGAGGCGCCTTCCCCCGCGCTCGATCCCGCGCTGCGGCGCGAGCTGAGCGAGGCGGCGATCGCGTTCGCGCGGGCGATCGGCTACACGAGCGCCGGAACCGCCGAGTTCATGGTCGACGGGCGGCGCTTCTTCTTCCTCGAGCTGAACGGTCGGATCCAGGTCGAGCACGGGGTGACCGAGCTCGTCACCGGGGTCGACCTCGTCGGGGAGCAGCTCCGGATCGCGGCCGGCGAGCTCCTCGACGTCCGGACAGAGCCGCGCGGGCACGCCGTGGAGGCGCGGCTCTACGCGGAAGATCCTCGGTCGTTCCTGCCGCAGACCGGGCGGATCGAGCGGCTGCGGTTGCCGACCTCGGTCCGGGTCGACGCAGGGATCGAGGAAGGCGACGAGGTCGGGCTCGGCTACGACTCGCTGCTCGCGAAGCTGATCGCCCACGCGCCGACGCGCGAAGAGGCGCTCGCCCGGCTCGCGACGGCGCTCGCCGAGACGGAGCTGAAGGGGGTGCGGACGAACCTTCCCTTCCTGCGCTGGCTCGTCGGCCACCCGGCGGTCCGCGCGGGCCGAACGACGACGGCGTTCCTCGTCGAGCATCCGCCTCTCTCGGTGCGCTCGCCGGAGCCGGCCGGCCCCTGGCGAGGAGCCTGGCGGCTGAACGCCTCCTCCCCACCGCCGCGCCCGCCCCCTGACGTCGACGCAGCGGCAGACGATGCGGGCAGCACCGGCGGCGACGGCGTGGTCACGGCGCCGATACCCGGCACCGTCATCCGCGTCCTCGTAGAGGCCGGCGACCGCGTCGCGGCGCGTCAGCCGCTCGTCGTGCTCGAGGCGATGAAGATGGAGACGCCGCTCACCTCGCCCTACGACGCCACCGTTCGCGCCGTCCACGTCGCTGAGGGCGACCGCGTCGCCGGGGGAGCCGTCCTGGTCGAGCTGGAAGAGTAGCCGGCCCTTACACGCCGTTCGTGACGAGCAGAACGATCCCGACGCTCACCAGCATCGCGAACGCCGCGAGGACGATCGCCGTGCGCTCGCGCGCGAGCTGCGTCGAGACCTGGGCCAGCATCCGTCGCGGGAGGGCGCCGAGGGTGAAGACAAGGATCAGCGCGGCGAGGAAGCTGAATGCGACGGGGCGCAGGACGGAGTGCGACGACGGGCTCGCGGCCGACGCGACGGCGTCGGATGCGGGTCGCGCGGACACCCGCGGGCTTGGCTTCGACAGAGGCGTCGCCGGCGGGCTCGCGGTCGGCCGGACGCGCGCCGGCGGGCTCCTGCTCGGCTGCGTGGCCGATCGAGGGACCGGTCGCGACGACGTCCGGATGCGCTCTCCGAGCGGGTACGCCTTCCAGAGGCGGGACGGTCGCTCGCCTCGAGACGCCGCATCGGGAGGGCGCGCGCCGGTCGCGGGCGCGAGCGCCAGCACGCTCAGGCAGACACACACGAGCGCGGAGCGGCGGACGCGCCTCACGCCCGGATCGAGAGCGGCGTGCCGACGGGCATCAGCCGTCCGAGCCTCAGGATGTCGGCGTTGCGGAGCCGGATGCACCCGTGCGAGACGCGGCCCGGGAGGAGCTCCGGTCGATTGGTGCCGTGGATGCCGACGAACCCGCCGGCGGGCCAGTCGGTGAGCACGGCCGAGCGCGCGCTCGTACCGAAGGCGAGCGGGCCGTAGAAGGGACTTCGGAAGCTCGACAGCCTGTTGCGGATGTAGAACTCGCCCTCCGGGGTCGGCGAGCCGCTCTTGCCGACGCCGATCGGGACGCGCAGGATCGACTCCCCGTCGCGGAAGAGCGTCGCCGTGAGTCGGCCGAGCTCGACGACGAGCCGCGTCCGGACGACCCCGTACCCGCCGAGCGTCGAGCGCGGCAGCCAGCCGGTCGTGTTGCTCGGGAGGACGGGCAGCCGCACCCGCACCCACAGTCGGCCGGCTCGATCCTTCCTACGGCCGAGGACGAGGACGATGTTCGAGGTGTCCTCCGGCGTCCGCGTCGAGACGCGCGCGACGGCCGGGGCGCCGTCCCGCGGCCCGCTGCGCGCCGAGGCGGTCGTCAGAACGGGCGCCCAGCGGGACTGGGTGCCCGTCGGAAGCTGCGGGTTGGATCTCGGCACGGTGAACGCAGGCGGTGGACCGTCCGGAAGGAGCGGCGCCTGCAGCCTAGACCGGGAGGATGACGGCGACCCCGGTGCGCGCTCCGGCGCCGCGGGCGACTGCGCACCCTGCTGCGAGGTCGTCGACCGCCCCCGGACGAGGACGAGCGCGACCGCCGCCCCTACGAGCACGGCTGCAACGAGCGCCGCCCGCACGAGCCGCCCGGCGGAACGACTCCGCCGCGCGCTCAGCCCGTGAAGAGCGGCGCCGAGCTCGCCCTCGTCTTCGCGACGAATCGCGTGGAGGCGACCAGCGCGATCGTCTTCGGCTTCGAGAGCGGCTCGTCGAACGCGTGCGCCGCGGGCACGATGCCTGCGAGCCGTCGGATCCACGCCGCGTGCCGAGCCTCGACCGAGTGGATCGCGATTGCGGCCGCGAGAACGCCGCGGGACTCGATCAGAGGGGCCTGATCCTTGTACGCGGCGGTGCCGAGATCCTCGAAGGCGACCGCCGTCTTCCGGAACGCGTCCTGATCCTCCGTCGTCCCGCGGAAGTTGAAGAACGGCCGCTTGATCGCGTCGCCGCCGAGGACGCCCTGCAGGGCGCTCACGTGCGCGCGCTCGTGCGCCCCGACGACGCGGGCCTGCTGGCGCAGCTTGCCGCGCAGCGCGCGCAGCCGGAGCGCCTCGTCGTAGAACGACGCCTGGAGGTACTCGAGCGCCAGGGCGTAGTTGAGGATCGCGGTGTCGTTCGTCCTCGCCTCGGCGCCCCTCGGAGCGGCAAGCGCGGCGAGGAGGGCTCCGCCGCCGATCACTGTCTTCCGCAGGAAGCTCGCACGGGAGTCGCCAGCGACGCCCGCCAGCGCCTCGGTGAGCGCCCCGTCGCGATCGAGCGACTCGAGGGTCAGCTCCGACATGCTCGTCCTCCTCTCTGGTGGTTGCTCCCGCGCATCACGACGACCGCACGAAGCGCGTCCTGTTCAGCGCCGCCGTCGCCTGCTTCGCGGTCATCGGCTGATCAGAGGCTCGCGGAGCCGGATTCAGCTCGAGGATGTCGCGAATCCAGGCCGCGTGACGGGCCTCGACCGAGACGATCTTCGCCGCTGCGGCCAGGGTGCCCTTGGTCAGATTCGGCGCCTGTCCGTTGAGCGCCGCCACGCCGGTGTCCTCGAGCGCGAGGGCCGTCTTGGCGAAGGTACGCGCGTTCCGGGTCGTCCCTCTGAAGTCGAAGCTCGGCTTCCGACGGGCCTTCGTGCCGAGTGCCGTCCGGATGAACGCGACATGGGCGCGCTCGTGTGCGCCGACCGTCTCGGCGAACTGGCGCAGCTCACCTTTGAGCTTCCCTCGCGCGAGAGCCTCCTTGTAGAACGCCGCCTCGAGGTACTCCAGCAGGAGCGCAAAGTTGAGGATCTGCACGTCCTGCGCGGGCGAGGGAGCGGACACCGCGAGCGGCGGAAGGCCCCCGATCAGGACGCCGCCCGAGACGAGCGCGCCGCCGGCGACGACCGCTTTCGCGAGGAAGTCGGCGCGGGCGGCCGTCTCCTCCTCGATGGGAGCCTCCTCATCGAGAACGTCGAGCAGCAGATGATCAGCCATGTGGTCCTCCGTGGGTACAGCCGTCGTCGGAGAGGTGGGGGTCAGGGGATGCGAGAGATCATGTACGCGATCACGGTCACGAACGCAAGGCCGACCCCGTAGAGGGAGGCGGAGCGCAGCCGGTGGCGACTGCGATGGCGGAGACGTCGGAACGCCTCGGCGGAGTCGGCCGCGGCCTCGAGAAGCGCCTCGAGTCGCGGCCCCCGAGCGGTGCGAGACGCTCCTCGACGCCACGGGAGCTGGTCCGCCGCCGACCCGGAGAGCAGGGCGGCGGCCGAGCCAGGGACGCGGCCCACGCCGACCGCGGGCCGCAGCAGGACGAAGTAGGCGGCCGCGAGGAGCACCAAGAGGCCCGCGCCGAGCGCGATCGGCACGAGCGGAGCCGAGTCGCGGCCGGCCGGTGCCGAGACGGCGACGTGCGCCTCCGCACGACGCACGGGCTCGAGCCTCCTCGACGGCTCGCGCCGAGCCGGCGCCTGCGCGGCCGGCTTGGTCCTCTCGGGCCTCGGTCGGCGTAGGGCGGGCTCGTGCCGGGCCTGCTTCCGGGGCCTCGCGGTCGGCTGCGTCCGCGCCTTGCCGTTGGCCTTCGCCGGCGCCTGCTGCAGCGGAAACTGCTGCCAGAGCTTGCGCGGGGCGGTCGGCTGGTCCGCCGCGGAAGCAGCCGGGCCGAGCACGAGCGCGCAGACGGCGCAGCCGACGCCGACCGCGAGGCGAATGGTCGCTGCCCCCTTCACCGCAAAAGACATCCCCTCGGAGAGACTGCAGACGCGGCCCCCATGGTATCGCCGTCTCGCCTCGGAGACCAGGCCCCGAGCGAATGCCTCAACCGCCTAGTGCGGCGTCCCGTACCGTTGCACCGGGAGCTCGCGTGCCGTGACGCCGCACCTGCGGCCGCTCCGCGGCCGCGGCCCTCCTTGCCGGCAGGAGTCCTCGACCTGCCGGCTGGGCAGCGCTCGCGATGCGGGCCACCGGCGACCGAAAACAACAGACAACGGCCGCGCAGCGGCCGCAAGTGCGGCCTCCCGCAAGCACTGTCTCGGGTCGAACGTTTGGAGAGGCCGCACTAGAAGAGTTTCTGGAGCTTCATCGCGGCGCCCATGTCGCCCTTGATCTTCACCTTGCCCGTCATGTAGGCGCTCGTCGGGCTCATGTCCCCAGCGACGATC
>JBBSIG010000050.1:0-14262 GCA_038232215.1 Gaiellales bacterium
CCATGAAGATCTCGCACAGTATCGCATCGACGGGCGAGAGTGTGCCATTGAAGTCGAAGATGACCTCCCCTACTTGGGGGAACCCAGGGTTCCCCCACGGACCCCCTCCTTCCGCGCTGTCGCCGACTAGCCGCACTTGGCCTCTCGCCGGGCGGAGCCCGGCTTCGGCCGCGACGCCTTTCGCAGCGAGCCTGCCTTCACCGTGAGCCGCGTCATTCCGCCGGGGAAGTAGCCTAACGTCACCGGCGATGCCGCTCCCCGCTCTCCTCCTGGCGCTCGCGGCGGCCTTTCTCCATGCGTTCTGGAACCTCGTGCTCGCTCGGGCGCGGGACGTCGAGGCAGCCACCGCGATCATCGGCCTCGTCTCCGTCGTCGTGTTCGCGCCCGTCGCGGTCGCCGTGTGGCGGGTCGAGGGGGCCGTCTGGCCGTACTTGCTCGCGAGCTCGGCGCTCCAGCTTGTGTACTTCGTGCTGCTCGCCGGGGCGTACCGGCGCGCCGAGCTCTCCGTCGTGTACCCGATCGCCCGGGGCCTCGCGCCGGTGCTCGTACTCCTCTTCGGGATCGTGGCGGTCGGCGCCGCGACCTCGCTATCGCAGATCGCAGGCGTCGCCCTCGTCGCGAGCGGCATCATGCTCGTGCGCGGCTTCCGCCGCCCGTCCGCGCCCGGCGGGGTCGGCCTCGGCCTCGTGATCGCGGGCGTGATCGCCGCCTACACGCTCGTGGACAAGCACGGGATCAGGTACGCGACTCCGATAGCGTACCTCGAGCTGACCCTACTCCCGCCGGCGATCCTCTACGCAGCCGTCATCGCGCATCTCCGGGGTGCGGGCGCGCTCCGTAGCGAGCTCTCACCGTGGACCGTCGCAGCGGGGATCGCAACCTTCGGCGCCTATGCGCTCGTTCTGGCCGCCCTCCAGCGGGCCTCGGCAGCGTCCGTGGCGGCCGTGCGCGAGACGAGCGTGCTGATCGCGGCCGCCCTCGCCGGTCTCATCCTGAAGGAGCGAGTCGGGCCGTCCCGCCTGGCGGGCGCGGCACTCGTGGTCGGAGGGATTGCCCTGCTCAGCCTCTGACGAGCCGACCGGCCTCCGACCAAATCACCCTTTGTCCCTCGGTCAGGCTGCAGCGGGCGTGGAGAGGACAAGGGTGAACGGGACGCGCCCGCCCGTGCTGGTGACGACGAGCTGGTAGCGGCCTCGCTCCACCCGCCGCCGCAGCGCGACGCCGCCGACCCCGAGTGCCTGCGCGATCGCGTGGCCGCGACCGTCGAGGAGCGTGAGCCGCAGCGGGCGCCGGCTCCGCGCCTGAACCTCGCCGACGAGCTCGCCGGCCGCGAGCGCCAGCGAGAATCGCCTCCCCCCGGCGCCGCTCAGGACGGCGTGGAACGTCTGCGACGTGGACGAGGCGACGGCGGTCGGAGCCGGCGCGACGGCGCCGAGCGCGGCGAGCGGTCGGCTCGCGTCGACACGGCCGTTCTGGACGCTCCCGGGGAGCGGGACCGCGCTCTTGCGGATCGCCTCCTCCACCTGGGCGCCGGTCGCGGCCGGGGACGCCGACAGCGCGAGCGCCGCGATTCCCGCGACGAGCGGCGTCGCAGAGGACGTGCCGCAGAACTCGACGTACTCGCCGTGCAGCCACGGCGCGGTGTTGCACCCAGGCGCCGCCACCTGCACCCAGTCTCCGTAGTTCGACCAGCTGTAGAGCGGGCCCGACTCGGTCGTACCGGCGACGCCGAGGACGCCCGGGTAGGCGGCCGGATAGTTCGGCGTCGAGGAGCCGCTGTTCCCCGCGGCCGCGACCATCACGATACCCCTGCGCTGCGCATAGTCGATTGCGTCGGCGAGCGTCTGCGTCCTCCCGACGCCACCGAGGCTCATGCTGATCACCCTCGCGCCGTGGTCGGCGGCCCAGACGATTCCGGCCGCGAGGGAGGACGTGTTCCCCGAGCCGTCCGCTTTGAGCACCTTCACCGGCATCACGGCGCAGCTCCAGCAGATCCCGGCACCGCCGCGACCGTTGTCGGTACGGGCGGCAATCACCCCGGCCGCCGCAGTCCCATGCCCGCTGTCGTCCGACGGGTCGGCGTCGTCGTCGACCACGTCGTGACCCTCTACGAAGGCGCCGCCAAGATCCGGATGCTCGAGCTCCGCGCCGGTGTCGAGCACGGCGACGACGACGCTCGCGAGGCCCCTCGTCGTGTCCCACGCCCGGGGCGCCTCGATCACGCGGGGCCCCCACTGGGTCGACCAGAGATCGTCGTTCGGGGTGATGTCGAAGCTGGAGACGGCGACGTCCCGCTCCGCGTACTCGACGGCGGGAGACGCACGGACCTGCGCCAGGGCGCCGGCGGTCTCGCCGACCGGCACGTCGACGACGCTGACGTCGATCTTGCCGACCCGCTCCTGCAAGTCGCCGCCGGCGCCGGAGATGACGGTGCCGGCCGTGCGTCCGGTCGTGCCGTCCTTGAACTTCACGAGCAGCCGGCCGGGGACGTAGCGAGGCCTGGCGGTGGCGCGCGCGCTCACGCCTGCAGGGGGAGCGGCTCCGGGACGCAGCAGCGGCGCCGCGCTCGGCCCGCGTACGAAGACCTTCCGAAGCCGAGCCGGCGCGGTGCCCTGCCGTGCGGAGGAAGAGCCGGCGCTCCGCTCGGTGCGGGACGGGGCCACGCTCTGCCGGCCGGCTAGAAGGGCGGTCGCCATGACTACGACCGCCGTGGCCACCAGGATGCCTGCGAGCACCCTGAAGTCACCGAGGACCGCGTAGTCATGCTTGCCGCGCCGCATCGGTCAGTCTCCCTTCGAGATCGCGCTCACGGGGGTGGGCTGCTTCGGGTCAGGTTCGTCCACCGCGGTTCCCCGGAGGTCGCAGTTCGGTCAGAGGCCTGAGGCATCGACGCTTGGTGTTCGCGGGGCGATCCCCCTATCGAGACGCGGCGCGCGGAGCGGCTGCGACGCGGGGCCCCGGTGCCGACGCGTGGGCGAGCGGACAGGGCGCTAGGATCGCTGTCGTCGGAGACGCAACGGGGCGCCAAAGGAGGCAACAGGGTGAGCGAGAGGCAGGCGGCGGCGCCCGCAGGGGCGACGCGGCGATGAGCGTCCCGTCCTCCGCCCGCGCGGTCGTGATCGGCGCGGGCATCGTGGGCAACAGCCTCGTCTACCACCTGGCAAAGCTCGGCTGGACCGATCTCGTGCTGATCGAGAAGGGCGCGCTGCCGAACCCCGGCGGATCGACGGGCCACGCGTCGAACTTCATCTTTCCGGTCGACCACTCGAAGGAGATGACGGCCCTCACGCGCGACAGCGCGCGCCAGTACGAGGAGCTCGGCGTCTCCGTCACGAGCGGCGGCATCGAGATCGCGCGAACGCCCGAGCGGCTCGAGGAGCTCCGCCGGCGGACGTCGTCCGCGCTCGCCTGGGGCGAGGACTCGGAGCTCCTCTCCCCGGACCAGGTGCTGGCGCACGTCCCCTTCGTGAGCAGGGACGTGGTCCTCGGCGGCTTCTACTCGCCGGGGGTCAGCGTCGTCGACCCGCTTCGCGCCGGCACGCTCATGCGCGAGTACGCGCAGGAGCGCGGCGTGCTGACGCTCGCGCCGAGCACCGAGGTCACGGCGATCGACGTCGAGCGGGGTCGCGTCCGCCGCGTCCACACGGACTCCGGCGAGATCGAGGCGGAACACGTCTTCGTCGCGTGCGGCGTCTGGAGCCCCCGCATCGCGCGCATGGCCGGCGCCACCATCCCGTTGACTCCCGCGGCCCACCAGATGATCAGCGTGGGGCCGATCCCCCTCTTCGCCGAGACGCCCGGCGAGATCTCGTACCCGATCGTTCGCGACGTGGACACGAACATGTACGAGCGTCAGAACGGCAGCGACATGGAGGTGGGCTCGTACGCGCACCGGGCGATCCTGATGGACGCCGACGACATCCCTTCGATCGAGGAGGCGGCGCTCTCTCCGACCGAGCTGCCGTTCACCTCCGAGGACTTCGACCCTCAGCTCGAGCAGGCGCTCGAGCTGATGCCGGAGATCCTGACCGCCGAGGGCGCCGGGATCCGCCACGCGATCAACGGGCTGCTCTCGCTCACGCCCGACGGGATGCCGATCCTGGGCGAGACGACGGAGGTGAAGAACCTCTGGTCGGTGGCCGCCGTCTGGATCAAGGAGGCCCCGGGCATCGCGCGCGCCGTCGCCGAGTGGGTGACAGACGGTGCCTCCGAGATCGACGTGCACGGGGCCGACGTCGCCCGCTTCTACCCGAGCCAGCGCACGAGGCGCCACGTCGACGCACGCTCGCAGGAGGGGTACAACCGGACGTACGGGATCGTCCATCCGCTGGAGCAGTGGGAGTCGAACCGCAGGGTTCGGCTGAGTCCCTTCTACGCGCGCGAGCAGGAGCTCGGCGCGGTCTTCTACGAGACGGCCGGGTGGGAGCGGCCCTGGTGGTACGAGTCCAACCGCGGTTTGCTCGAGGAGTACGGCGACCGCGTCATGCCGCGGGAGGCGGAGTGGGAGTCGCGCTGGTGGTCCCCGATCATCAACGCGGAGCACCTGGCCATGCGCGACCGCGTCGCCATGATCGACATCTCGGCCTTCGCCGTCTTCGACGTCGTGGGGCCGGGCGCCCTCGAGTACCTCCAGGAAGTCGCGCTCGCCGAGCTCGACGTGCCGGTCGGTCGAGTGGTCTACACGCCGATCCTGAACGGGCACGGCGGCTTCAAGGCCGACCTCACGATCATGCGCCTCGGAGAGAGCCTCTTCCGCATCGTCACCGGAGGCGCCGACGGGCCGCGCGACAAGAAGTGGTTCTCCGACCGCCTGCCCGAGGACGGCTCGGCGACGCTCGAGGACGTCACCTCCGCGTGGTGCACCCTCGGGGTGTGGGGCCCGCGGGCGCGCGACCTGATGACGCAGGTCACGAGTGACGACATGTCCCACGCGGGCTTCCCCTTCGGACGCTGCCGGTGGATCGACGTCGGGCCGGTGCCCGTCCTCGCGTCGCGCATCTCGTACGTCGGCGAGCTCGGCTGGGAGCTGTACGCCTCGATGGAGCAGGGCCAGGCGCTCTGGGACACGCTCTGGGAGGCAGGGCAGCCGCTCGGACTCGTGCCGTCCGGGATCGGCGTCTACGGCACGACCGGCCGGATCGAGAAGGGCTACCGCCTCTTCGGCGCCGAGCTCGAGTCGGAGTACAACGTCGTCGAGGCCGGGATGCAGCGACCGACGGTCAAGGACGGCGACTTCGTCGGCAAGGAGGCGTACCTTCGTCACCGCGACGAGGAGCCGGCGGCGCTCCTCTGCACGCTCACGGTCGAGGACAACACCTCGTCCTCGGGCGTCAGGCGCTACATGCTCGGGCGCGAGCCGATCCTGACGACGGACGGCGAGCGGATCGTCGATCGCAAGGGACGCGGCTCCTACGTGACGAGCGCGGGCTCGGGCCCGTCGGTCGGCAAGCACCTGCTGCTCGCGTACCTGCCGCCCGAGCACGCGCAAGAGGGGAACGAGCTGCTCGTCCAGTACATGGGCGAGCGCTATCCGGTCACGGTCGCCGTGGCCGGCTCACGGCCGCTCTTCGACCCCGAGAACACGCGCATTCGCTCCTGACGTGAACGTTCTCGTCTGCATCAAGCGCGTCCCCGAGACGGGCGCCCGCATCACGCTCACCCCGGACGAGCAGGAGATCGACACGAGCTACCTGCCCTTCACGATCAGCCCCCACGAGGAGTGCGCGGTCGAGGAGGCGTTACGGCTCGCCGGCTCGCACGGCGGGACGACCACGGTGCTGACGCTCGGGGCGGCCGCCGCCGTCGAGCAGCTCCAGAACGCGATGGCGATGGGGATCGGGTCGGCCGTCCTGCTCGAGACCGACGGC
The DNA here is from genome assembly GCA_038232215.1 of Gaiellales bacterium. Lineage (GTDB taxonomy): Bacteria > Actinomycetota > Thermoleophilia > Gaiellales > Gaiellaceae > JBBSIG01. The sequence continues at coordinate 5,868 of JBBSIG010000050.1, forward strand.
CGCGAGTGGAGCGCCGAGGCGACCGCCGGGGCGATCGCGGACGCCGTGCGCGGGCAGCCGGAGGGGTTCGATCTACTCCTCTTCGGCAACGAGGCCGCCGACACCGGCGACTACCAGGTGGCCGTACGAGTGGCGGTCTCGCTGGGCCTGCCGTGCGTGACGGGCGTCAAGCGGCTCGAGCTGGAGGAGGGTCGCGCGGTCGCGCGGCGCGAGGCGGGCGGCGGCTTCGAGGTCTTCGAGCTGCCGCTCCCCGCCGTCGTGAGCGTGAAGGAGGGCATCAACCTGCCTCGCTACCCGTCGCTGCAGGGACGCCTGCGGGCGAAGAAGGCGCCCATCCAGCGGCTGACCCCCGACCCACGCGCGTCGGGTCTCGAGAAGGTCCGCCTCCTGCGGGCGCCAGAGCGGGGCCGCCGCGCCGAGATCCTCGGCAGCGGCGCCGACGCCGCACCCCGGGTGGCGGGCGTCCTCCGGGAGCTCGGGCTCGTAGCGTCGTGATCCTCGCGCTCGTCGAGCACGCGGACGGCGCCGTCGACACCACGTCGCTCGAGGCACTCACGCTCGCGCGTGGCCTCGGGGACCCGCTCGAGGCGGTCGTCGTGGGCGCACCGGGCGGTCTCGCCGAGACGCTCGGCGCGTTCGGCGTCACCCGCCTGCACCGCATCGTGCACGAGCGGCTCGAGGAGTACGCGCCCGAAGCATGGGCCCAGGGCGTGCTCGAGGTGGTCGAGTCCCGCGCGCCCGGAGCCCTTCTCGCTGGAGGAACCGACCGCGGCCACGAGCTGCTCGCCCACGTCGGCTCGCGCCTCGGGGCGGCGGTCGCCGCGAGCTGCGTCGCCGTCGAGCCCGACGGAGACGTGTTTCGCGTCACGCGCCAGCGCTGGGGTGGGAGCCTCCTCGAGGAGGCGGTGCTCGCCGGGCAGACGAAGCTGCTGACGCTCGCGCCCCACGTCGTCGCGGCCGAGCCCGTCGCGGACGCGACCTTCCCCGAGCTCCTGGACGTGACGCCGTCCCTCGGCGACGAGCACTTCCGGGCTCGGGTCACGCGCCGGGAGGAGGGCGCGGCCGGAGTCGTGCGGCTCGACCAGGCGCGCGTCGTCGTGGGCGGAGGCCGCGGCGTCGGCAGCGCCGAGGGGTTCGCGGTCCTCGAGGAGCTGGCCGAGCTCCTCGGGGGCGCCGTGGCCGGCTCGCGCGTCGTCACGAACCTCGGCTGGCGGCCCCACACCGACCAGGTCGGGCAGACGGGCGCCCGGATCGCCCCCGACCTCTACATCGCCTGCGGCGTGAGCGGCGCGATCCAGCACATGGTCGGCTGCAAGAGCGCCAAGCGCATCCTCGCGATCAACAAGGACGAGCACGCGCCGATCGTCGCCCACGCCGACTACGCGGTGATCGGCGACATCCACGAGGTGCTGCCGGCGCTCGTGGCCGAGCTGCGGCGCTAGCGTCGAGCCCAGGCACGCCGCAACCCCGCGCGACCAAGTAACAGTCTGTTACTTGGTCGGTCTAGACGCCCCGCGGTGCCGCGTCCGCCGCCTCCGGGGCCAGCAGGTCGCGCATCGACAGCATGCCGACGACGCGCCCGGCCTCGACCACCGGGACGTGGCGGAAACCGCCGTGCAGCATGACGAGCTTCGCCTGCTCGAGGCTCTCGTCGGGCTCCACGGTCTCGGGATGCCGCGTCATCACGTCTTCCACGCGCGCCTCGAAGTCGCCGCGGGCGAAGACGGCGAGGACGTCCCGCTCGGTCACGATTCCCGCGACCCGCTCGCCGTCGAGCACGAGGATCGAGCCGACGTGACGATCGCACATCTGCCGCGCGGCGTCACGCAGCGTCGTCTCTCGCTCGGTCGCCACGATTCGGCGCGACATGCGGCTCGCGACGTCCACGGCTCAGCCGAGCGTCAAGACCACGGTCTTCGATTCGGTAAAGGTGTCCATCGCATGGCGACCCCCCACCCGGCCGACGCCCGACTGCGAGCCGGCGCGGCCGCCGAACGGCAGGTGGCTCTCCCAGTAGTTCGACGACTCGTTGATGTTGACCCAGCCGGCGCGCACGGCCTCGGCGAAGCGCAGCCCGCGACCGAGATCCCTCGTCCAGACCGCGGTCAGGAGCCCGTAGCGCGACTCGTTCGCGATCTGGAGCGCCTCCGCGTCCGAGCGGATGGTCGTGATCGGCACGACCGGCCCGAACGTCTCCTCGCGCGCGACCTCCATCTCGTCGGTGACCCGGTCGAGGATCGTCGCCTGCCAGTAGAGGTCGGTGGGGAAGCCGTCGGCGCGGGAGCCGCCGGCGACGACGTCGGCGCCGCGGTCGAGCGCGTCGGCGACGTGCCGGTCCATCTTGAGCGCGTTGGGCTCGTTGTTGATCGGGCCCATCGTCGTGTCGTCGTCGAACGGATCGCCGAGCCGGACGTCGCGGGCGACGACCTCGCGCAGCCTGTCGACGAACTCCTCGTGCACCCGCTCGTGGACGAGGAAGCGCTCGCCCGCCGTGCAGCTCTGACCCGAGCAGAGGAACGCGGCCGTGATCGAGGCCTCGGCCGCGGCGGCCACGTCCGCGTCGTCGAGCACGATCATCGGGCCGTTGCCGCCCATCTCGAGGAGCACGGCCTTGCCGGCCGCCCGCTGCGCGACCTTCTGACCGGTCGCGATCGAGCCGATGAAGCCGACAGCCTGCGTGCCGGGGTTCCCGGCCACCTCGTCGCCGACGATCGGGCCTGGCCCGGTGACCATGTTGAAGACGCCGGCCGGTAGCTCCGCGTCCACGACGCACTCGGCGAGCTTCACGGCGCAGACGGCGGTCGTCGGCGCCGGCACCCACACGACCGCGTTCCCCGACGCGAGCGCGGGGGCGATCACCTCCGCCGGCATGGTGTACGGCCAGTTCCAGGGCGTGATCAGGCCGACGACGCCCTTCGGGACCCGGTAGGCGAGCACGCGCTTGCCCGCGTCCACCGAGGCCGGCATGGAGCCCTCGAGCCGCCTGGCGTCGGCCGCCGCCATCCGCCAGTACTCCACGAGCTCGTCGACCTCGCCGTACGCCTCCGCGCGGAGCGGCTTGCCCTGGTCGAGCGTCAGCGTGCGGGCGAGGTCGTCTCGACGCTCGACGACGAGCTCCGCGACCCGCTCGAGCGCCGCCGCCCGCTCGAACGGCGAGCGCGCCGCCCACTCGCGCCAGGCGGCGTTCGCCGCCGCGATCGCGCGCCGGGCGTCGTCGCGCGTCCCCTCCGGCACGCTGCCGATCGTCTCGCCCGTGGCCGGGCTCGTCGCCTCGGCGCGCGCGCCGGACTCCGACTCCGTCCACTCGCCGCCGACGTACATCGTGTAGTCCCTCGTGACCGTGCTCATGCGCCCTTACCCCGCGAGAAGGCGTTGCGGTAGACCTCCTCGTAGTCGGCCCCCGTGACCTCGCGCGGGTTGCCGATCGTCTGCGGGTCCTCGTACGCGATCCTCGCGAGCAGCGGAACCTCGTCCTCGGAGAAGCCGAGCCCCTCCAGCGTCGGGATGCCGACCTCGTCGGTCAGCCGATAGAGCTCCTCGACGCCCGCGAGCGCCGCCTCGAGCGGCTCCAGCCCCGAGGTCGCGACACCGAGACCCTGCGCGATGCGCGCGTACCGCTCGGGATCGGCCTCGGCATTGAACTCGCAGACCGGCCCGAGCACCCGGGCCGTCAGGGCGCCGTGCGGGCAGTCGTGGACGCCGCCAGCGGACTGGCTCATCGCGTGGGCCGCACCCGCGCTCTCGATCCCGTAGGCCATGCCTCCGAGGGTGGCCGCGTGCTGCATCTGGGTGCGCGCCTCCAGATTGCCACCGTCCTCGACGGCCACACGCAGCCACCGTGCGACGAGCTCGATCGCGAGCAACGCGACCGCGTCGTTGAACGGCTGGTGATAGTCGCAGGTGTAGCACTCGATCGCGTGCGAGAGGGCATCCATGCCCGTCGCCGCGGTCACGGCGGGCGGCAGGCCGAGCGTCAGCTCCGGGTCGAGCAGGGCCACGTGCGCCCCGATCAGCGGGGTCCCGCCCACGTTGAACTTGATCTTCCGCTCGTGGTCCGTGATCACGGCCCAGAGCGTCACCTCGCTACCGGTGCCCGCGGTCGTCGGTATCGCCACGAGCGGCGGGATCCGTCGCGTCAGCGGCGTCCGGCCGAACTCGAACTCGTCGATCGAGTCGCCGTGCGCGACCTCGACTCCGACCGACTTGGCCGTGTCCAGCGAGGAGCCTCCGCCGAGCGCGACGAGCCCGTCGCAGCCCTGCTCGCGGTAGACCGTGGTCGCCGCACCCACGAGCTCGATGTCGGGGTTCGGGTAGACGTCGGCGAAGAGCACCGCCCCCGGAAGCTGCTCGAGCGCGCGCGCCGCCAGGCCGGCCGCCTCGACACCCTTGTCGGTGACGAGCATGGGCTTCTCGAGCCCGTGCTCCTGCACGACGTCGGCCAGGCGGGCGAGCGCGCCCGCTCCGTGCAGGATCCGGGTCGGCAGCTCGACGCTTCGCACGGTCTCGACCTGAACGCCCACCTCTCCTCCTTTCCGGAAGCCCCACGGAGACGCAGGCTCGTTGCTCGCTCCGTACGCTCGAGACTAGAGCAACGCAATCCGCGGTCGCAACCGGGCGGCCGCCGGTCTCCCGACTCGGTTAGCACCTGGGCCCCGTGTTGCGTCTGCTGCTCCGAGCCTCGAGGCCGAGACGGCGGCGGCGGGCTCCTAGGAGATCTGCAGGACGAGCTTGCGGTGCGGGGAGCCTTCCTGGCGCTCCCAGGCCTCCGCGACGTCTTCCAGCGGCAGGACGTCCCGGTCGACCGCGATCTCTCCCCCGCGCGCGTGCTCGAGCAGCTTGCGGAATGCATCGGCCTTCACCTCGGCCGACTCGACGAGGTTCGAGTGCCCGAGCAGGGTGCGCGCCCTGCCCCGGACGAGAGCCGAGGGCAGTGAGATCTCGGCGCCCGCCGACTGCCCGAGGTGGACGAGCCGCCCGTGCACGGCGAGCGACTCGAGGGCGGCGCGCGCGGGCTCGCCCCAGAGCGGGTCGACCACGACGTCGAGCTCGCCCCCGGCCGCCTCTCGGAAACGCTCGGCGAGGTCGTCGCTGCTGTCCAGTGCGACCGTTGCGTCGGCGCCGAGCTCGGCTGCCTGCGCGAGAGCCTCGCCCGAGCGGGCGGCCGCGACGACCCGGGCCGCTCCGAGCAGCCGCGCGGCCTGAACCGCGATCTGTCCAACCGCTCCGCTGGCGCCGAGCACCAGCACCCGCTCTCCCGGCTGGAGCCTCGCGCGGTGCTCGAGCGCGAGCCACGCCGCCATGCCCGCGATGCCGAGCGCCGCCGCGAGTGCGGCGTCCGCGTCGTCCGGGATCTCGATCAGCTCCGCCTCCGGCGCCGAGCACCGCTCGCCCATGCTCCCGTTCCGGCCGTAGCCCGCCGTGACCTCGAAGCGGACGCGCGTCCCGGCCGCAAGTCGCCCGCCTTCCAGGATCCGGCCGACGCCCTCCCGGCCGGGCACGTACGGGGTCTGCGGCGGCCCCGCGTAGAAGCGTCCGGCGGCGACCGCGAGGTCGATCGGGTTGAGGGCGGCCGCCTCGACCTGGATCAGCGCCTCGCCCTCGCCGCGCTCGGGCTCGTCGGCCTCTCCGGGACGTGGTCGCCGGCCGGCCTCCTCGACGATCGCCGCGCGCATGCCGTTCTTCTAACAGAGACGGCGAGCGGACGTCGGGCCGACAGCCCCTACTCCGCGGGAATCTCGCCGTAGACCATCCCCAGGTCCATCCCCTGCCTGCGTCGCACGAGCCGGGAGCTGACGTAGATGGCGAGCGCGACGACGTACAAGACGAGCATGTAGTAGAGCGACTCCCTGTTGTTGATCCCGTAGACGTCGTCACGGAACCACTTGTAGAGGCAGAAGACGAGGAACGCCGCGAAGGCGATCGCGGCGACCGTGATCAGGGGCAGGCCGGCGACGCGGTACTTCGCGATCGGCGACGCGTTGTAGATCTCGGGCCGTCGCCAGGGCAGGACTGCCGCCGCGACCGCCGAGCCGAGGAACGTGATCGCGATCACCAGGGTCGCGTCGAGCGTCCAGCTCGAGAACGTGTCGTTGTAGGCGTAGAAGTACGAGATCGGGATCGAGGGAACGAGCATCAGAGCGAGCGCCGCGTACGGCACGCCGTTCGGGCTGACCTTCGAGACCCACTCGGGCAGCACCCGGTCGAACGCGGTCGCGAAGATGACGCGCGTGGAGGAGAGGAAGACGGAGCCCACCCAGCCGAAGAACCAGAGCGCGAGCAGCCCGACGACGACGAACTGCAGCACCGGACTCCCGAAGAAGAAGGCCGCGAGCGTCCCCGGGTACGGGAACGCGCCGATCGGGCTCGTGCCGGCGTAGTAGGCGTTGTTCGCCGCGTTGTAGAAGTCCCAACCGAAGGTCTTCGCGAAGAGCAGGAGCAGGACGACGGCCGCGATCGTCGTCGCGACGAGCGCGCCCCCCATCGCGTAGATGTTCTTGCGGAAGTCCGAGGCGCCGCGCACCTCGCCGTACAGCGTCGCGCCCCAGTTCGACCACAGATTGAAGAAGACGATCATCGGGATCAGCAGGATCGTCGCGCTGAACGCGAACGAGCCGACGCCCGCCGGGTCGTAGCCCTTCGTGCCGGCGGCGAGCGTGGCCTGGTAGGCGCCGTCCTTGGCCCCGTAGACGTCCTGCGCCTGCGCGTTGAACGCCGAGACGAAGTCGCTCTTCGAGTGCACGAGCAGGAGCAGAAGCATCAGCGCGAGCCCCACCAGTCCGCCGTAGAAGCAGAGCTTCTGGATGCGGGCGTAGGTGCGGATGCCGAGCGAGATGAACAGCGTCGCGAGCGCCGCCGTGATGAGCGAGGCGACGAAGACTCCCGCCGAGCGACCCCAGAAGTTGGCGCCCGAGTCCCAGCCGACGATCGCCGACAGCGGTCCCAGCACCTCGATGTTGAGGATGTTCGCGTAGATCGGGACCCAGTGCCACAGGATGAACCACCAGCCGCAGACGGCGAGCACGAAGCCGATCCCACCGCCGAGGACCCGGCTCATCCAGACGTAGTCGCCGCCCGCGCGCGGCATCGCGGCGACGAGCGAGGCGTACGTGATCGCCTGGAAGAGGAGGTAGGCGCCGGAGAGCAGGATCGCCCAGACGAGCCCGCCCTTCGGGATGAACGGGGCGAACGAGAAGATGTACAGACCGAGCGTGATGAGGTTGATCGAGAACGCGGCATAGATGAACGCGTCGCGGACCGACCACCCGCGCACGAGCCCCGTCGCCTTGCGGACGAAGAGGGCTCGCTCCTGATACGGGCCCTCGCTCACGGTCGTCGCCATCGATTCGTCTCCTTCCGGTCTAGCCGCTGGTGAGTACGAACTTCTTGACCTTCTTGCCGCCGTCGAGCTCGACGACCGCCCCGAGCAGCTGGCCCTGCTCGTACGAGCTGCCCGGATTGATGCAGAGCGTGCGGCCGAGGCGCGTCGATCCGCGCGACTCGTGGATGTGGCCGTGGAGCGAGAGAGCGGGCTGGTGCTCGACGATCGCGTCGCGCACGGCGCTCGAGCCGACCGGGACCGTCGAGCGGCCGGCGTTGCGGAGATCCAGTTCGGCCGTGAGCTCGGGTGCGTCGTCCAGCCCCGAGGCCATCGGCGGGCAGTGGAAGCTGAAGATCGTCCGCTCCGGCGGGGCGGACACCTGCGAGACGACGTCGTCGATGCGCTTCGCGAGCTCGGGCTCGTCCTCCTCGCGGTAGGTCTTCCACGGCGTGGGGTTCGACCAGCCCGTCGAGGCCATCTGGAAGCCGTCGATCTCGACCGCCCGGCCCTCTGCGAGCCTGACGTGCTTCGCCGCCGAGACGATCTCGTCGACCTCGAGCTGGTCGTCGTTCCCCGGACAGACGAAGCAGTCGATGCCCGTGCCGTCGAGACGCTCGTCGGCGAGTGCCATCCAGCGCTCGACGGTCGCGAGCATGCGCTCGTGGAAAAGCGTGTGCCACCGCTCCTCGCTCGCCTCGAGCTCCCGCAGCTCGTCGGGCGTCGTGCGAAACGGGTAGTAGCCGCGGCGCGAGACGGCCTCCTCGAAGCGGGCGACCTCCTCCTCGCCGGCGAGCGTCTCGCGCACCTCGAGCAGCGAGCTGTGCCAGCGGTCTCCGCCGTCCCGGACGACGGGGACGAGCGCTTTGCCCGTCATGTCGCCGCCCAGCACGATCGCGTCGACGCCGTAGTGCTTGCCGCTGTTCAGGAACTTCCGCCAGCACGTCTCCGAGCCGTGCACGTCGGTCGCGAAGAAGAGCCGCATCGCGCGGATTACACCGCGTTAGCGGGGCAAAGTCCAGCGTGCGCCCGGCACTCCCAGGCCGCGTGCCGCGTTCTCGCTCGGCAGCACCGGGAACC
>JBBSIG010000051.1:0-14139 GCA_038232215.1 Gaiellales bacterium
GCCCCAGGGCCCCATCGCCGAGCGGGCGAACGAGTAGGCGCCGCCGGTGTGCGGGAGCGCCGGCGACATCTCGGCGATCGAGTAGCAGAGCCCGTAGTACATCCCCGTGATCACGAGCGTCGCCACGAGCAGCCCGCCGAAGCCGTACGCGAGCCCGAAGTTCCAGCCGAAGAAGTCGCCGGATTTTACCGCGGCCCCACCGAGCGCCCACAGAGACCAGACGCCCGCATGGCGGCGAAGCTGCCGCTTGGCGAAGTACTCGAGCCCGGCTTCGCGGTACGTGACCGCGCTCACCTTGCGTCTCTCAGTCACAAGCCCACCTCCTGCCGGTGACGGCTCTGGGGGCGGGATGCTCTCACGGGGCGCAGGATGAGGTCAAGGGCGCGTCCGCCACGTCGCCCGGGTGCCGTCTAGCTCGTCGGAGCCCTCAAGCGCGACGTGCGGGTTGCCGATCAGGCATTCGTGCAACGCGACCTGGAGCGAGTGCGCTTCCTGCGCGGGCTCGTCGTGGCGACCGCCCTCGCGGTCGCGTTCGCCGCCTGGGTCGGCGGCGGGCTGGGCGGTGACACGTCCGTCCGCTATGTCGACGACCTGGCGACTGCCGCGGCCGCGCTGGCTGCGACCGTGCTCTGCGTCCGCGCAGGCGGCAGGCAGGGTGGCCGGTCGCGCCTGTTCTGGTGGCTGCTCGCCGGAGCAGCGGGCGCCTGGGCCCTCGGCGAGCTGATCTGGGCGGTCTACGACCTCGGCCCCGGCGGCGACGTGCCGGCGCTCTCATGGGCGGACGCCGCGTATCTGGCGGCCATCCCGCCGGCGGCGGCGGCGCTGCTCGTGCACCCCGCCGTGCGCGGCCGGGCGACCGGGAAGGCCCGCTCGGTGCTCGACGGCCTCGTGCTGGCCGCCGCGCTGTTCTTCGTCAGCTGGACGCTCGTGCTCGGCCCCGTTCGGGACATGGTCGACCTGAGCACGCTCGGGGGCCTGGTCACGCTCGCGTATCCGGTCGGGGACGTCGTCCTCGTCTTCCTCGTCGTCCTCGTCCTGCGTGGCACGAGCCGGGGAGATCGCCTGGATCTCTGGTGCCTGCTCGCGGGCCTGCTGGCGATCACGCTCTCCCACTCGATGTACGGCTACCTGACCCAGGTCAAGGGCCACGAGAGCGGAAGCCTGATCGACACGGGGTGGTTCGCCGGGTACCTGGCGATCGCGGTCGGTGCCTTCTGCTCGTGCTCGGAGGCGAGCGTCGACGAGACGTCCGAGTCGCGCCCGCTGACCCCCGTCGCCGCTGTCGCGCCCTTCCTGCCGATGCTGACGGCGCTCACCCTGGCAGCGGTCCAGATCCAGCGCGGCCGGCACCTCGATCGCGTCGCCTGGAACACCGCTTTCGTCCTCGCCGAGCTCGTCCTCGTCCGGCAGGCGCTCCTCGTCACCGAGCTGCTCAGACCGGTCGGGAGGCGGAGCCGGGCGTGGGCGATCGACTCGTCTCCGCGCTCGACGGAGCAGGCCCCGGCAACCGCGCCGGGCCGTGAGCAGCTACCGCTCGGCCAGGGCCGTCTCGAAGCAGGCGAGCACGCGGCGGCGGGCAGCCCCGCGAGCGGCGAGCTCCCAGAGCGGGCTCGAGGCGCTCACCGTCGCCGTCCTCTCGCTCGCAGCGACCGCGATCGCGTTCTACGACCTCCTGCTGCTCGCCCTCAACGCCCGCTAGCTGGAGCTGGCCGGTGGCCGGGCCGCGTACGGGCGCGTGCCTGCGCTTTCGCGGGCATCGACGTTCGCTACCGTCGGCGGGCGTGTGGATCGTTACGCGAGCCACCCACGGCGTTCGCCGAGACCGGCCCAGCCCGGCTCGTCGTGGGCGACGCCCGCTCCGCAGCGGGCGCGTCGAGAGCTCCTTGCTCGGCGGTCTCTTCCTCGCGCTGATCGTGGCTGCCGCAGCGTGCTCCTCGGCGGAGCCCGAGCGAGCCGAGTGGGAGGGACCGTTCGGAAAGCGGCTGCGCGACCGCGTCTACGTCATCCGCCCTTCGGGCACGATCCGGAGCGTCGTCGTCTTCGGTCACGGCTGGAGCGACTACACGCCGGCGAAGTACCGGAAGTGGCTCGACCACCTCGTCGACGAAGGCAGCGCGATCGTCTACCCGCGCTACCAGTCGACCGACTCCCTCGAGGAGTGGCACTCGGGCGATCGAGTTCGGTCCGGTTGGTTTCGCGGAATCCGGACCGGGCTCGCGCACCTGGGCGCGCCCGACGTCCCGGTCGTCGCGGCCGGCTTCTCGGCCGGCGCCACCCTCGCCTATCTCTATGCGATCCGAGCGGCGGCGATCGGCTTACCCGTCCCGAGCGCGGTCGACGCGATCTTCCCCGGCGGCACGGCCGAGCTCGTCCCCGGCGCGGTGGAGGCTGGGCCTCTCCCGGCGAACGTCCGCGTCCTCGTCCAGATCGGGGACCGCGACGCGGTCGCCGGCAGGCTCGGCGCCGACGTCATCTGGAGGTCTCTGCGCGCCGTCCCCGCCGCAGACAAGCGTTATGAGATCGTTCGCTCCTCCGGCGAGCTCGAAGCGACGCACCTGGCTCCGCAGCTGACCACGAGCGCGGCCCGGCGCGCCTTCTGGGCGCCCCTGGACGCGGTGATCGCAGCCGCTCGGAGGCGCGCCGGCAGTTGATCGCGAACGTCGTCCGCCGTTTGCCGGAGCCCGGTCCGTCCCGTCGCCGTCAGGGCCGGCCGGCCGCCTCGGCGGGCTGTGCCAGGCCGATCGCGGTCTCGCCGTCGTGGGGCGGCTCGATCGTGAGGCCCGGAAGCACGCGGTCGAGCCAGCGCGGGATGTACCACGACCGCTCGCTCATGAGCGTGAGGAAGGCGGGCACGAGCGTCATCCGCACGATCAGGGCGTCGGTGAGGATCGCGATCGCGAGCAGCAGCCCGAACTCCTTCGGGATGCGATCGGCGCTGAGGATGAAGGCCGCGAAGACCGTGCCCATGATCAGCGCCGCGGCGACCACCACGCGGCCGATCGCCGAGATGCCGTGCTCCACCGCGCCTCGCGTCTCGAGGCCGTGGACGTGCTCCTCCCGGATCCGGCTCATCAGGAAGACCTCGTAGTCCATCGAGAGCCCGAAGAGGATCGCGAAGGCGATCGGCGGGACGAACGTCTCGATCGGGCCCGTCTGATCGAGCCCGAGCAGCCCGAGCAGGTGGCCCTCCTGCACCACCAGCGTGAGGACGCCGAAGCCGACGAAGGCGGACAGGATGGTCGTGACCGCCGCCTTCGTCGAGATCACGATCGACCTGAACGCCATCGCCAGCACGAGGAACGTGACGCCGACGATGTAGAGCAGGAACAGCGGCATGCGCTGGATGATCCGGTCGGCGATGTCCTTGAACGCCGCCGTCTGTCCGGACACGTAGGCGAGCGCATCGCCTCCGGACGTAGCCGCCGGCACGACATCGGTGCGCAGACGGTCGACGAGCTTGTCCGTGCGCTCGTCCTGGGGAGCGGAGTCGGGGGTGACGAAGACGATCGCGACCGTGCCCTCGTCGTTCAGCTGCGGCTTGGCTGCCGAGGCCACGCCCTTCAGGCCGCGCACGCGGTCGTAGATCTTGGTGGGCGCCTGCCGGTCGCCGTTCACGTCCACGACGATCGGGATGGGACCGTTGAAGCCGGGCCCGAAGCCCTCGGCGAGCAGGTCGTAGGCTCTGCGGCTGGTCTGCTCCTTGGGCTGCGTCCCCTGGTCGGCGGCGCCGAGGCGAACGAGCAGCGACGTGGACGCCAGGCCGAGGATCAGCAGCAGCACGACCGGGAACACGACCCGGGCGTGGGCGGTCACGAACCGGCCCCAGCGGGCCACCAGCGTCCGCTCGCGGCCCATGTCCGAGTCGTCGACCCGGCGGAGGAACGGCACCTTCAGCCGGTCGATCTTGTGGCCGAGGAGCGCCAGCACCGCCAGTAGCAGCGAGTTCGCGATCAGCACCGTGGTCAGCACGCCGAGGGCGCTGCCGACGCCGAGCTTGGTCACGAAGTCGAGGCCGATGAAGGCGAGGCCGCTGACCGAGATCGCAACGGTGAGACCGGCGAAGAGCACTGCCCGGCCCGCGGAGGCGCCGGCCTCGGCCGCGGCGTCGCGCGGCGAGAGCCCCTCGTGCAGGAGCTGCCTGAAGCGCGTGACGATGAAGAGCGAGTAGTCGATGCCGACGCCGAGGCCGATCATCGAGACGAGGATGGGGGTGATCGTGTTGATGTCCGTCAGGCCGGCGAGGATGAACAGGAGCAGGAACGCGGTCGCGAGCGCGGTGATCGCGAGCGCGATCGGGATCAGCATCGCGACGAACGTGCGGAAGACGACGAGCAGCACGAGGATCGCCGCGAGCAGGCCGAGCGCCTCCGACGAGCCCTGCTGGATGGGCGGGAACTCCGCCTCGCCGTTGTACTCCACGGTGACGCCGGCCGGCTCGACCGTCTGGCGGACCGCGTCCTCCACGGCGACGACCGCGTCGCGGTCGGCGTCCTCGATCGTCTGGTCGAACTGCGCCTCGGTGTACGCGATGCGGCCGTCGTCCGAGACGGTCGCCTTGCTGAACGGATCGCCGACGCTCTCCAGTCCCGCCTTGCCCTTCTTGGGGGCGAACTCCGGCGACTCGAGACGGGAGACGGCCCGCCCGATCGCAGCCCGGCGGGCCGGCGTGTCGAGCCGCTCGCCCCGCGGCGCGGCGAAGACGACGTTCAGCACGCCGCCCTGCTCGGAGGCGAACTTCGACTTGATCAGGTCGGTGGCCTTCTGCGTCTCCGAGCCGGGGATCTCGAACTCGTCCCGGAGGCTGCCCCCGATCGTCGCGACCAGGACGACCAGGAGGGCGACGATCCCGAGCCACGCGAGCACGACCCGCCAGGGGTGCGTCGCGCAGGCTCGCGCCCACGCGGCCAGTGCGCCGCTCGACAGGCGCTCGTGGGCCGCCCGCCTGCTCGAGGTCGAATGCTCGGTCATCTGTCTTCCTCCTTCGGTCGCTACGAGATCGTCACTGAGACCGACCGAGGTGAGAGAACTCATCGGTGCCGGCTCCCGGCTGAACGGTAGCCGTCGCTCCGTGGCCCGGTTAGGGTGTGCCGCTTGAGCATCTCGCCGCAGCTGTCCGTCAGACGCGGTCGTGCCGCCGTGGAGTTCTACAGGGCGGCGTTCGGCGCGGTCGAGGACTATCGCGTGGGCGGGACGGACGACGACGAGGAGGTGGTCGCCCAGCTCTCGGTCGGGGCTGCGTCGTTCTGGGTCTCCGACGAGTCGCCGCCGAACGGCAACTTCAGCCCCGAGTCGCTCGGCGGAGCCACGACGCGAATGCTGCTCGTCGTCGAGGATCCGCAAGCCGTGGTCGCGCAGGCGATCGCGGCCGGCGCCACGGAGATCCACCCCGTGGGGGAGGAGCACGGCTGGCTGCTCGGCCGGATCGAAGACCCGTTCGGCCACCAGTGGGAGATCGGAGAGCCGCTGATCCCCTGGCCGCCCGCCGACGGCGGGCACGCACATGGCTAGCGGTCCGGCAGACTCCCAGTTCGATGGTTCCCGAGTCGCCCCTCGAGACGACCGAGCACGGGCTCGTCCCAAGGGGCGAGGGCTGGTTCGTCCTCAACGCGCGCGAGGCTTGCTGGCGCTCAGCGCGGGGCCGGGGTGCGTACTGCTCGTTCGAGGGTGAGCCCGAGTTCTCCCAGCTCGGGATCCACCTCGTCTCCCTCGCGCCGGGCGAGCCCATGGCGATGTACCACTGGGAGGCCGACCAGGAGGACTTCCTCGTGCTCTCCGGGGAGGCGCTGCTGATCGTCGAGGGAGAGGAGCGCCCGCTCCGGCAGTGGGACCTCGTGCACTGCCCGGCCGGGACGAAGCACGTGATCCTCGGGGCCGGAGAGTCGCCCTGCCTCGTGCTCGCGGTCGGAGCCCGCGACCGCTCGACGGGCCCGGACTGGGGCGGCTACACTGTGGACGAGGCCGCGCTCCGCCACGGCGCGGGGGTCGAGCGGGAGACGACCGACCAGCGGCAGGCGTACGCGAGCGTCCCGCGGCGCGAGCCCGTCCGGTATCGCGAGGGCTGGCTACCGGAATGAGCTCGCTCGGCGAGGCTCCGGAGCACGCCTGCTCCGTCAGGAGCGGGCGCCTTTCCGGCTCGAGCTCGCCGACCGCCGTGGGCGACACCTGACGAGCCTCGACGAGAGTGCGAGCAGGCCGAGCGCTGCCGGGATCCCGAGAGCGAGCGGAAGGATGCCGCCTGAGCTCAGCGTGCGGCGCCCCGCGACCGTGACGCTGACGGTGGACGCCGTGATCGGCGCCGTCGGCGTCTCCCTTCTTGGGAGGACGGCGACGTAGACGCCGAGGCGCCCGGCGTTCACGGCGTGGAGCTGCCAGGTCGAGGTGGTCGAGCTGCCAGCGGGAATCGGCGCGAGGTACCGGGTCCGCCGGGACGACCAGTCCTCGGGGTCGACGTAGACGCCGCGACGCAGGCTGAGGACGTCGAGGTGCGCGATCAGGCCGGAGGCGGGAGCAGCTCCGTGGTTCGTGATCGTCGAGCGAATGAGGAACGTGCGCCCGAGCGTCGCCCGTACCGTCGTGCGGTCGACGGAGACCGTCAGCTCGCCGGCCGCCGCCGAGGCCCGGCCTGCCGTGACGAGAAGCACGAGCAGGACGACGAGCCCCGCGCGGAGACGAGCCCGGTCCGTCATCCGAACTGCCCTCCGTGCAGGCGGGCGAAGCGAGAACCGGCCGCGACCGCGACCGCGAAAAGGAGTGCGGCTGAGATCGCCGGCGAGAGCAGCCAGGAGGCGTCGTCGCTCCAGGCGTGGCCGTCGACGACGAGCTTTCCGATGTAGTGCTCGCCGGCCGTCAGCGGGTTGAGGCGCAGCAGCAGCTCGCCAGCCCAGCCCTGCACGGCGCTCGAGGGTAGCTGCGTCGGCGCGAAGAGCGCGAGCAGCAGGAAGAGGCCGAGCGAGAGGCTGACGCGGTTCGAGCTCGAGAAGGTGCTGATCAGGATCCCGAGCGACGCGAGAAAGACCGCGAGCAGCGTCCCCACGACGGCGCCGACGGCGAGCGCATTCACGGCGACGCCGACGCCGCGGCCGAGGAACCAGACGTACGGGATCGTGACGGCGTACGCTCCGAGCCAGAGCGAGATCGCCGCGACCAGCTTGCCGACGGTGAGGGCGCGCTTCGAGATCGGGGTCAGCAGGAGGCTCTCGAGCGTGCCGCGCTCGCGCTCGCCGCTGATCGCGTCCGCAGCGGTCAGCAGCGCGAGGAGCGCGCCGACCGCCACCGCGACCTGGAGCGTCAGGTTGACGGTCTCGCGCTGCTCGAGGAAGTTGAGCGCGCGGTTCGTCGCGACGAGGTAGGCCAGGACACTCAGCAGCATGCTGAAGCCGGAGCAGAGCACGAGGGCGCGGCCGCCGAGCCAGAGGTCGCGGAGCTCCTGCTCGAGCACGATCGCACCGCCCGCGCTCCGGCGCGCCGGCGCGGCGACGGTCGGGGTCGCCGTCAAACGGCCTCCGTCATAGCGAGGAAGGCGTCGCTCAGCCGGGCCGCCTCGAGCTCGAAGGCGTGCACGGCGACCCCGGCGTCCACGAGGCGGCGCAGCGGCTCGTTGGGCTCGACGCCGGCGAGCGAGATCGCGAGCGACCCGGCGCGTTGCTCGACGACGAAGCCGACCAACGCGTCGAGAGAGCGCTCCGTGTCCTCTGCGGCAACGCGGACTGCGGCGGTCCGCGGAGCGGCCGCCTGCCGCGCGACCTCCGCCACCGTCCCGTGCGCCACGACCCGCCCCCGGTTCAGGATGAGGACATGCGAGCAAGTCTCCTCGACCTCCTCCAGCAGGTGCGTGCTGAGGAGGACCGTCGCCCCGCGCTCGCGCGCTGTGCGGCGGACGATCGCGAGCACCTGCCGTTGCCCCGCCGGATCGAGGCCGAGCGTCGGCTCGTCGAGAAAGACCACCTGGGGCTCGTTGACGAGCGCACGCGCGATTCCGAGCCGCTGGCGCATGCCGCGGCTGTACGTTCCGATCGGGCTGCCGCCGCGCTCGGCCAGGCCGACCTCCTGCAGGAGCGCTGCAGCGACGGCACGAGCGCCGGCGCGGCTGTGGCCGAAGAGCCGAGCGTGGTAGCGGAGAAACTCACCTCCCGTCTGCCGCTCGGCCCGGCGCTCTCCGGCAGCACCCCGGCTCGGCTGCGGATCTCGGCCGGACGCGTGTGCGGGATGCCTGCGACGGCGAACCTCCCGCGCGTCGGCTCCAGGATCGTGGTCAGGATCCGGATCGCGGTCGTCTTCCCGGCGCCGTTCGGGCCGAGCACGCCGAGGATCTCACCCGCCTCGGCCGAGAAGCTCAGCTCCTCCACCGCCGTGACCGCGCCGTAGCGCCTCGCGACGCCGTCGGCCTCGAGCGCCGTGGTCACGCGCCCCTCGTGACGGAGACGAGCTCGAGCCGCTCGTTCCCGCCCCGCTCGGCCTGCTCGAGCACGGTGCCGATGCCGCGCACGTACAGCTTGTGGTCGATCGCGCCCGGCTCGAGGGGTGTCGATTCCTGCGTGAGCAGCGCGTTCCTCCTGCGAGGCCCGCTGACGGTGGCGAAGAGCCCGATCACCGTGAAGCGGTCCTCGGCCTCGCCCCGGGAGAATTCCTGCTGGAACGACTGTCCGACGCGCGGCTGCGCGGGCATGTAGATGCCGGCTCGGGCGCCGTGGACGCCCGCTTGCCAGCTTCCCGAGGTGCTCCTGACGTTGCCGCGCTCGTCGAGCTCGGCCGTCCGCTCGCCCAGGTACCAGACGTTGCCCCGCGTGTCCTGCGAATACCAGTCGGTCGTGCGCTCGGCGAGCCGGCCGCGCAGGGAGAGGCGGTCCTCGACGACGACGCAGGGGACGCCCGCGATCGTCGCGGTGCGGTGCGTCACGGTGACGACGTCGCGGGCCGGCCGGCCGTCCTTGACGCCGGTGTAGACGTAGCGCGTGCCCGGCCGGAGCGGGAACCACTGGTTGTCCACGCGGGCGCTGAAGCGAGCCGCCGGGGGCATCGGCGGCATCCCCCGGCGCACAGAGGTCCGTCCGTGAGCAGCGGGACCGGCGCCAGCCGCGACGGCTGCGGCGGCGCCGACCGTCGCGAGGGTGAGGTGGATCGCTCGTCTGCTCATGCTGTTCTCGTCGCCTCCTGCTCGTGTCGGCGCCACGGTAGGGGGCGGAGATGAACCTGCGATGACGACGGTCCGGGGCCTGGTCATCCACTGCTCGTCCTGGTGCGGCAGGATCCACTCGTGCGCGTGCTGATCGTGGAGGACGAGCCGAGGATGGCGGCTCTCATCCGCCGCGGGCTCGTCAACGAGGGTCTGGCGGCGGACGTCGCCGAGTCGGGCGAGGACGCGCTCTGGCAGGCGCGGGCGCACGACTACGACGCGATCGTGCTCGACGTGATGCTGCCGGACGTGGACGGCTTCGAGACGTGCCGGCGGCTGCGCGGGGCCGGCGTCTGGGCGCCGGTCCTGCTGCTGACCGCGCGCGACGCGGTCGAGGATCGCGTGGCGGGGCTGGACAGCGGAGCCGACGACTACCTGGTGAAGCCGTTCGCGTTCGCGGAGCTGCTCGCGCGGCTGCGGGCGCTGACCCGGCGCGTGCAGGCGGAGCGACCGGCGGTGCTGAGCCTCGGCGAGCTGAGGCTCGACCCGGCGACCCGCGAGGTCGCGCGCGGCGACAAGGCGATCGATCTCTCTGCCAAGGAGTTCGCGTTGCTGGAGACGTTCATGCGCCGCCCGGGCGAGGTGTTGTCACGGCTATACCTGCTCGAGCACGCCTGGGACTTCGCCTACGACAACCGCTCGAACGTCGTGGACGTCTACGTGCGCAGGCTGCGCGGCAAGATCGACGAGCCGTTCGGCGCCGCGTCGCTCGAGACGATCCGCGGAGCCGGCTATCGCCTGCGCAGCGACGGCGGACGATGAGACGGCTGCCGATCCGCGTCCGAGTCACGGCCGCGTTCGCGCTCGTGCTCGCACTCGTCCTGACGGCATCGGGGGCCTTTCTCTACCTGCGGCTCTCATCGCACCTCGCGCTCGCGCTCGACCGCGAGCTGCGCCTGCGCGCGCAGGACCTGACCACGCTCGTCCGCCAGCCGCAGCCCTCGCTCGGGCGCGAGGCAGGCAGCCGCTTCGTCGAGCGTGGCGAGAGCTACGCGCAGCTGCTCACACCCGCAGGACGCATCCTCGACGCGACGCAGCCGCTCACGATCGCGCCGCTGCTCACGCGCGGTCAGCTCGCCGCCGCCCTGCGCGAGCCGATCTACGTCGACGAGCCGCCCGTGCCCGGGCTGGACGAGCCCTCGCGAATCCTCGCGACCGCCGTCGAGCGACGCGGGCGGAGAGTCGTGCTCGCCGTCGGCGCGACCCGGCAGGATCGAGCCGAGACGCTCGCCAGCCTTCGCTACGAGCTGCTGATCGCGGGGCCGATCGCCCTGGTCCTCGCCTCCGGTGCCGGCTATCTCCTCGCCGGACTGTCGTTGCGCCAGGTGGAGTCGATGCGCCGCCGCGCCGCCGCGATCTCGGCGGAGACGCCTGCCGAGCGGCTTCCCGTGCCACCGACCGGCGACGAGCTCGAGCGGCTCGGCGCCACCCTGAACGAGATGCTCGATCGCCTGCAGGGTGCGCTCGAGCGCGAGCGCGACTTCGTCGCCGACGCGGGACACGAGCTTCGCATGCCGCTCGCGCTGCTGCGGACCGAGCTCGAGCTCGCGCTCAGGCAGGCCGACTCCGTCGACGAGCTCAGGGAGGCCGTCCTCCGCTCGTCGCGGGAGGTCGACCGGCTCGCCCAGCTCGCCGACGACCTGCTCTTGATCGCCCGCTCGGACCGCGGCCGGCTGCCGCTTCGTCTCGAGGACGTCCCGGTCTGCGAGCTGTTCTCGTCGGTGCTCAGCCGCGTCGAGTGGCGTGCCGAGGCCGATGGGAAGACCGTGCGCGCCGATGGGCCGCCGGACGTCAGCGTGCACGCCGACCGGCTACGGCTCGAGCAGGCACTGACGAACCTGGTCGCCAATGCCCTCCGCTACGGCGGCGATCAGATCTCGCTGACGGCGACCAGCGTCGACGGCGAGACGCAGCTCCATGTCCGCGACAACGGCCCCGGCTTTCCGGACCGGTTCCTCGACCGCGCCTTCGAGCGCTTCTCCCGCTCCGACTCCGCGCGCGGGCGGGGCGGCGCCGGCCTCGGTCTCGCAATCGTCCGCACGATCGCCGAGGCGCACGGCGGCAGTGCTGGCGCCGCGAGCACGACCCCCGCCGGCGCCGACGTCTGGATCTCGCTTCCCGACGGCGACAGCCGCGGGAGCCGCGGCGGATCGGCGTAGATGTGAGCGCGAGTGCAACCGGTGGCGATTGCGGAAGGCGCTCTACGCGCGGCGGTGCGCGCGCGCACGTCGGCGGCTGCGGTCCCGCCTCTTCTCGGGCACGCCGAAGGCGGCGCGCACGAGTGGGCCGATTAGCGCGATGCCCGTTCCCAGCAGCACCCAGCCCGGCCAGAAGCTTCCGTCGGTCCCGGTCGCCGCCCAGACCGCGATGCAGATCGCGTTCGCGGTGACGAAGCCGGCCGCTCGCCTGCGCATTCTCTCGGAGCGCAGTACGGGCGTCCGGGGAGCCGGCGGTGCGACGGGGGCAGGAAGGTCGGCGGTAACGGCGGCGAGATCGCCCTGCGTCCGTGCCTCGTACGCGTCGCGCACTCGGTCCTCGAGCTCGTCGGTGTCGAGCCGGCCCTCCGCCGCCGCCGCGCGGAGCAGCGAGACCGTCGCCTCGCGGTCCGAATCGGAGGTCCGCAGGAGATCTGCGCCGGACACGGCGGGAGGGTATCGCAGCGCCGGGTCACCCGTAGGTGCGGCGCAACCGGCTCGAGAGTCTTCCCGGGCGGGCCTGCTAGCGGACCAACGCCCGGACCGCGTCGAAGCGGCCGGCCTCGAGATCGTCGTGGCGGATCCAGACGTAGAGGCGCCCGAAGTAGCCGAGCCAGACGTCGAGGTCGTCGTCGCTGCTGAGCTGGAGGAGGAGCCGCCAGTCGGCGGCGCCGGCCTCCAGCTCCTCGACCTCGGGGTCGGGGTCGACGGCGCCGTTCTCCAGGTCGATGCCGTGCGAGACGAGCTGGGCGTCGACCTCCATGCCGTGGTCCAGCGAGTCCGGGTGACCGAGCAGACGGTGGAGCGCGTGGTAGTCGGGCGCCACGTCCTCGACCTCGACTCCCTGGAGCGCGGCGAGCCGCTCGCGGAGCGTCGTCCAGGCTTCGACCTCGGGCCCGTCCGCGACCGACGACGGCGGCTCGACCGGCAGCGTCAGCTCCAAGGACGGCACGACCGGCAGCTCGGGCAGGCTCGTGGTGCGCTCGGCCGGCTCGACGGCCGCCTCGTCCCCCAGCAGGACGACGCGGCAGGCGCCGCCGTCCTCCGGCCGAAGGCCGCTCGGCGCCTGCGAGAGCGCGTAGAAGACGAGGAGCGTTCCCTGGGAGGGCAGAGGCGAGGCGGGCAGCTCGTCCAGCCGCAGCCGGCACAGGCACGTCAGCTCCTCTTCCTCCCACACCGGCCAGTCGAACTCCGGCGGAATCTCCGGCAGCCCGCCGAGGCGCGAGCCTCCACTGCCGCCGAAGGTGAGGCGGACGCTCGGGCGCGCGAGGGCGGTCACCTCGTCGGCCCACGGCTCGAGCCCGAGCTCTGCGCAGAGCGACCGCAGCTCGTCGAGGGACGCGAGTCGCTCCGCGGGTTCTGCCGGAGCCGTCTCCTGACGCGGTGCGTCGAGGTCGGGGAAGTACGGGTCGGGCTCCGCCTGCTCGAGCGCCTCCTCCAGGCTCGTCCGCAGCGTCGACTGGAGCTCCTGCGCCGCCTGGGCGGCCCCGCGGATCAGGTCCCGGAGGAAGCCGCGTCGGTCCGCTGCGCCTGTCATGGGGCTCAGGCTAGCGACCCCGGTCAGCCGGGGCGGAGCAGCACCCGGCCGGCCCGCTCGCCCGTCGCGCGCCCGTCGCGAAGCGCTGGGACGCCGTTCACGAGCACGTGCCGGACGCCCGCCGCCAGCCGGTTCGGCTCGTACGTCGTCCCGCGCTCCTCGAAGCTGCCCGGATCGAAGACGACGACGTCCGCTCGCGCGCCGGGGCGCAGGACGCCGCGATCGGAGAGCCCGATGCGCGCCGCGGGCGCCCCGGTCAGCCGGTGGACGGCCTCCGCCGGGTCGAGCAACCGCTGCTCACGGACCATGAAGCGCCAGAACCAGGCCGCCCACGTATAGGCGCCGTGGAAGCACGAGTCGGCGAGGGCGCCGTCCGGGGCGAGCGTCGTCGCGTCCGACCCGGGGACGCAGAGCGGGTGGGCGAAGGCCTCTCGCTGCTGCTCCTCCGTGTACGCGTGGATGAGCACCAGCAGCCGGTGCAGCTGGTCGACGGCGCCGAGCAGCAGGTCGTAGACGGCGTCGAGCGGCTCCTGTCCGCGCTCGGCCGCGATCGAGACGAGGTCGCGCCTAGCGTATTCCGGCCAGAACTCGTTGTCGAGCAGGACGACACGCGACCAGTCGCCCCCGGCGCTCAAGATCGAGCGGTGACCCCGCATCTCGTCGCGTCTCGCAGGAGCGCGCAGGATCGCGGTCAGCTCGCCCGGCCCGGCTGCGAGCGCCCACGCCGGCAGCGCGGTGTGCAGGTTCGTCAGGCCGAACCTGCGGGTGTGCATGTCGAAGGCGACGTCCTGGCCGGCCTCGCACGCGGCCTCGACTAGCTCGACGCAGCGGCGGCTCTCCTCGATCCCGTTGCGGGGGACGAGGTGCGAGACCTGCAGGCGCACGCCGGCGCGCTCGGCGCTGCGGATCGCCTCCGCGACCGCGCCGGCCGCGCCCTCGTCGCGTCGCCGCGTGTGCGTCGCGTAGAACGGTGCCAGCGCGGCGAGCGCCGTCACCTCTTCCTCGCCCGCCCCCTGCTCCTGTGCGTACTCGAGGCCGGTCGAGTAGCCCCAGGCTCCGTCCGCGAGCGACTCGCGGAGCAGCAGCTGCATCCGCTCGAGCTCGCGCCCTGTCGCCGGTCTGTCGGCGAGACCCAGCGTCGACAGGCGGAGCTGGCCGTTCGGAACGAGGCTCAAGACGTTGACCGCCGGCCTCCCCGCCGCCAGCCTCTCGAAGTACTCGCCGGCGGAGCTCCA
>JBBSIG010000052.1:0-14098 GCA_038232215.1 Gaiellales bacterium
CGCTCGGCGTTCGCCGCGAAGACACTCGGAGAGCTCGGCTACTCGGACGTCGTCTCCCTCGCGGGCGGCTACACGGACTGGAAGCGCAACGGGTTCCCGACGAAGCTGCCGACCTCGCTCGATCCCGCGAAGCGCGCCCGCTACAGCCGTCACCTGCTCATTCCCGAGGTGGGCGAGGCGGGCCAGGCGAAGCTGCTCGAGTCGCGCGTGCTCCTCGTCGGAGCCGGCGGGCTGGGCTCGCCGGCGTCTCTCTACCTGGCGGCTGCCGGAGTCGGGACGATCGGACTCGTCGACGCGGACGTCGTCGACGAGTCGAATCTGCAGCGCCAGATCGTGCACTCGACCACCGGCCTCGGCGAGGCGAAGGTCCTCTCGGCCAAGCGCGCGCTGGAGGCGCTGAACCCGGACGTCGAGATTCTGCCTTTCCAGGAGCGCCTGACCTCCGAGAACGTAGATCGCATCCTCGACCAGGGCTGGGACGTGATCGTCGACGGCGCGGACAACTTTCCGACCCGCTACCTCGTGAACGACGCCTCGGTGTGGCACGACGTCCCGGTCGTGCACGGCTCCATCTACCGCTTCGAGGGACAGGTGACGGTGTTCCAGCCGAACGTCGGACCGTGCTACCGCTGCCTGTTCCCGCAGCCGCCGCCGCCCGAGCTGGCGCCGAGCTGCGCGGAGGGCGGCGTGCTCGGCGTCCTGCCCGGCGTGATCGGCTCGCTGCAGGCGACCGAGGCGCTCAAGCTCGCGCTCGGGATCGGCGATCCGCTCGTCGGGCGGCTGCTCCTGTTCGACGCCCTCGAGGCTGCCTTCACCGAGGTGTCGGTGCGCCGAGACCCCGGCTGCCCGGTGTGCGGCGAGCAGCCCACGATCACGGACTACGTGGACTACGTCGAGTTCTGCGCCGGCCCCGCGAGAACGCTGGCCTCGTGACCGTCGTCCGCATCCCGCCGACGCTCCGGGACGGAACGGGCGGTCAGCGCCAGGTCGAGGCGGGCGGCGAGACGGTGCGCGAGCTGCTGCACGACCTGATCGCGCGCTTCCCGGCGCTCGCCGAGCAGCTCGTGGAGGACGACGAGCTCGCCCCCTTCGTGAACGTGTACGTCGAGGGCGAGGACGTGCGGACGCTCGACGGCCTCGAGACACCGGTCACCTCGACCGCCACCGTGATCCTGCTGCCGGCCATGGCCGGCGGCTAATTACCGGCGGAAATGCTCCGCATTTCCGCCGGGTTCGGTTGATCCTTCGTTTCGCTCGGATGAAGATGAAAACCGCAGCCAACCTGCTCGAGCTCGTGGGCGATACGCCCCTCGTCGAGCTGACGCGCCTGGCGCCGAAGCCCGGGGTGCAGATCTACGCGAAGCTCGAGGGCCAGAATCCGACCGGCTCGATCAAGGACCGCGTCGCGAAGGCGATGGTCGAGGCGGCGGAGGCCTCCGGCGAGCTCGAGCCGGGCCGCGAGCTGCTCGAGCCGACGAGCGGCAATACCGGCATCTCCCTCGCGCTGCTCGCCAAGCTGAAGGGCTACGGGCTCACGTGCGTGATGCCGGACAACGCGACCGAGGAGCGCAGGCGCCTGCTCCGCCTCTACGGCGCGGAGATCGTCCCCTCGCCCGCGGCGGAGGGGTCGAACGGCGCCGTTCGCCTCGCCCTCGAGCTCGCCGAGCGCGAGCCGCGTTTCTTCATGCCGTTCCAGTACGCGAACGAGGCGAACCCGCGCGCGCACTACGAGGGGACGGGCGCCGAGATCGCCGAGGCACTCGACCGCGTCGACGTGCTCGTCGCGGGCCTCGGGACGGGCGGCACGCTGATGGGCACCGGCGAGCGCCTGCGCGAGAGCTTCCCCGACGTCGTCGTCGCGGCGGCCGAGCCCCTCCCGGGCGATCCCGTGATGGGGCTGCGCTCGCTCGAGGACGGCTACGTGCCCCCGATCCTCGACGTCTCGAGGCTCGACCGCAAGGTGCTCGTCTCGAACGAGGAGTCGGTGGCCGCGGTGCGCGCGCTGCTCGACCGCGAGGGCCTGTTCGCGGGCGTCTCGTCCGGGGCCGTGGTGCACGTGGCGCGCCGGCTCGCCGAGGAGCTGGACGAGGGCGTGGTCGTCGCCGTCCTCGCGGACGCGGGCTGGAAGTACCTGTCGGCCGACTTCTGGGACGCCGAGGACGTCGAGGCCTCGATGGAGCGGGCAATCTGGTGGTAGTCCCGCCCGCGGTGCGGGAGGCTCTCGTCGCCCACGCCGAGAGCGAGGCGCCGAACGAGGCCTGCGGCCTGCTCGCGTTTCGCGACGGCGTCGCCGAGCGCTACCTCCCGGCGACGAACGCGGCCGCGAGCGAGTTCCGCTTCGAGCTGAAGCCCGCGGATCCCCTGGACTTCTTCCTGGAGGACGACGGGTACGTGCTCGGGATCTTCCACTCGCACCTCTCCTCGCCGCCCCGGCCGTCGCGCACCGACGTCGAGAACATCGGCCAGTGGCAGCGACGGCCCTATCTCATCCTCTCGCTCCACACCGGCGAGCTGGCCGCGTGGCGGATCGAGGACGGGCGCATCGAGCCCGAGCAGCTCGACGGGTAGAGGCGATCCGGCCGCCCGGGGCGACGCGGGCGGCCGGATTCGAGCGTGCTCTCGGCTAGCGGACCGTGAAGCTGCCCTTCATCGACGAGGCGTGCGGGTCGCACACGTAGGTGTACTTGCCCTTCTTCAGCTTCACGGTGTAGGTCTTCGACCCCTGGAAGCCGACGCCGGTGATCCGCCTGTTGACGCCGGGGCCTTTCAGGTGGAAGTCGTGGATGCTCGACTTGTCGCTGACCTTGATCACGTAGACGCCGGCCTTCAGCTTCGTCACCTTCGAGCCGGTGGCGGTCTCGAGAGTGATCGTGAAGCCCGGGCCGACCGTCCCTTTCAGGACCGTCTTCGCCTGAGCGACCGGGACGACGAGAAGCGCCGCCGCGGCGAAGCCGGCGAGGGCGATGCGAATGCGAGACATGAAGCTCCTTGGGTCGCGGGTCTGTGCGGTGGTACTACGCCGATCGTAGCCCGCCGGATTGGAGCTACCCGCCGGTTCCCTCCACCTCGACCGGAACGCCGTCGGCCGCCGAGCGCAGGAGCGCCTCGAGCACGCGCGCCTGGCCGAGCGCGTCCTCGCGGCCGAGGAGCGGCTGCGAGCCGGCGCGGATCGCCCGGCTGACGTCCTCGAGCTCGAGCCGGTACGAGTCGGCCGGCTCCACGTGGATGCGCTCGACGTCCTCCCCGGCGCGGCGCAGCTCCAGTACGCCGAGCCGGCAGTGCCAGGGGTCGGGCGCGAGTAGTGAGCCGCCGTCGCCGATCGCCTCGAGCCCCTGGTGCTCGATCGTGAACCCGCAGCTGAGCTCGGCCTGGACGCCGGCCGGAAACCGGAGCATGCCGGTGAAGCGCACGTCGACGCCCGTCTCGCCGGTCACCGCCTCGCCGTAGGCCCGCTCGGGCTCGCCCGCCAGCAGGCGTGCGCCGCTGACGCAGTAGCAGCCGACGTCGTGGAGCGAGCCGCCGGCGAGATCCGGCAGCAGGCGAACGTTGCCCCGGTCGGAGAGGCGGAAGGCGAAGGTCGCGCGCACGAGCTGGAGCCGGCCGATCGCCCCTTCTCGCACGAGCTCCGCGAAGCGAGCCGTCTGCGGGTGGTGCCGGTACATGAACGCCTCGGAGAGGATCCGCCCGGCCCGGTCCGCCGCGTCGAAGGCGGCCTCGGCCTCGTGAGCGCGGCTCGTGAGCGGCTTCTCGCAGAACACGTGCTTGCCGGCCTCGAGCGCCCGGATCGTCCAGGGGACGTGCAGGGCGTTCGGCAACGAGACGTAGACCGCCTCCACGTCCGGGTCGGCCAGGAGGGCTTCGTAGGATCCATAGCTCCGCTCGATCCCGTGCTCACGCGCGTACGACTCGGCGCGCGCGCCGTCGCGGCTCGCGACGGCGACGACGTCGACCTCGGTCGACCCACGGGCGCCGGCGAGCACCGGCCGGTTGATCCGCGCCGTCGAGAGGATGCCCCACGCGACGCTCACGAGCGGAGCTCCGGCGGACCCTCCGCCACGGCTCGCAGAGCCGGGTAGAGGCGACGGAAGCGAGCGTAACCCTCGTCGTACGCGGCGGCCCACTCGGGGACGGGCTCGACGGTCTCGCGCACGCGCACCGCGCGCGTGACCGCCTCCCCCACGTCGGCGAACGTTTCCGCCGCGACGCCCGCGAGGAGCGCCGCGCCGTAGGCCGAGCCCTCCTCGACGGCTGTCCGCTCGAGCGGCACGTCGAGCACGGAGGCCACGATCCGCAACCAGAGGTCGCTGCGGGCGCCGCCGCCCGACACGCGCCCGACGGCGGGCTCGACCCCGAGCTCCCGGAGCAGCTCGAGCGAGTCGCGCAGACCGTAGGCGACCCCCTCGAGCACGGCCCGCACGAGCGCGCCCCGACCGTGCGCCAGGGTCAGACCCACGAACGCGGCCCGGGCGTCGGGGTCCGCGTGCGGCGTGCGCTCCCCCGCCAGGTACGGGAGAAAGGTCACTCCGTCTGCGCCGGGAGCCGAGGCGGCCGCGTCGTCCAGCAGCCGCTCGTACGGGACGCCCGGCGCGAGCGCGTCCCGGAACCAGCGCAGCGAGCCGGCCGCCGACAGCATCACGCCCATCGCGTGCCAGCGCTCGGGCACAGCATGACAGAAGACGTGCAGCCGCGCCCGTGGGTCGACGGCGAACTCGGGGAGCGCCGCGAAGACCACGCCCGACGTGCCGAGCACGACCGAGAGCGGCCCGGGGCGATCGACCCCGACGCCGAGCGCCGCAGCGGCCTGGTCGCCCGCGCCCGCCGCCACGAGCACGCCGGTCGCGGTGCGTCCGGAGATCCCCGGCGACTCGAGCACGCGCGGCAGCCACTCCGTCGGGACCTCGAGCGAGGCGAGCACCTCGTCGCTCCAGCGCCGTCGGGCGACGTCGAAGAGGAGCGTTCCGGACGCGTCAGTGACGTCGACCGCCCGCTCGCCGGTCAGACGGAGCCGTACGTAGTCCTTCGGGAGGAGGATGTGACGGATGCGCCCGTACACGTCGGGCTCGTGCCGGCGCAGCCAGAGCAGCTTCGGCGCGGTGAACCCGGTCAGAGCGCGGTTTCCCGTCAACTCGACCAGGCGCTCGAGACCGATCCGCTCCTCGATCTCCGCGCACTCGGCACCCGTGCGGCCGTCGTTCCAGAGCAGCGCCGGCCGCAGCACGCGCTCGCGCTCGTCGAGGCACACGAGACCGTGCATCTGGCCCGTGAGGCCAAGCGCGGCGGGCCGTACGCCGAGCCGGGCGAGTGCTGCCTCGCTGGCGCGCCACCAGTCCTCGGGGTCCTGCTCCGACCAGCCCGGCCGCGGGATCGAGAGACCGTACTCCTCCTCGGCGCGCGCCAGCACGTCGCCGTCGGGCGAGATCGCGAGCGCCTTGACGCCCGTCGTCCCCACGTCGAGCCCGACGAGGGCCGTCTCAGCCACCGTCTCCGCGGGACGTGTCCAGCGCCCTGGGGCGAGGACGTGTTCTTTCGGGCGCAGCGTCGTCCGCGGGGAGCGCGAGCGCGGCTCGGCACGGCGTCGCGCTGCGAAGCTTGAGCGAGGCCTCGTCCCGAAGCGGCGTGGCCAGCGCCCTGGGGCTGGGACATGTCGGATGGGGACTAGGCTGCGCCCCGTGACGCTCCAGGAGATCGCGCCCGGGCTGTGGCGCTGGACGGCCCGGCACCCCGACTGGGAGTCCGACGCCGAGACCGACAGTCCGGCCGACTGGCCGCCCGAGGTGGGCTCGGTCGCCTACGCGGCGCCCGGCGCGCTCGTGCTGATCGACCCGCTCGTGCCCGAGGGAGCGGACGAGCTGTGGAACTCGCTCGACGAGCTCGTGGCCGCGTACCGGGAGCGCGTCGCGGTGCTGACCACGATCCGGTGGCACCGCCGCAGCCGCGACGCGCTCGTCGAGCGCTACGGCGCCTCTACCTCGCGCGCGCGACGGGCGCTGCCCAGCGGCGCCGAGCCGATCCCGATTCCCCGCGGCGGCGAGACGATGGTCTGGCTGCCCGCGCACCACGCGCTCGTGCCTGGCGACCGGATTCTCGGCGGACCCGACGGCGAGCTCCGCGTCTGCCCCGACTCGTGGCTCCGCTACCTGTCGAGCGGCCTCACGGGCGGCGAGCTCCGCGAGGCCCTCCGCCCCCTGCTCGACCTGCCGATCGAGCGCGTGCTCGTCTCGCACGGCGAGCCGGTGCTCGCCGACGGCCGGGCGGCGCTCGCGCGCGCGCTCGAGAGCTAAAGGCCCCTCCCGGTGGAGGTGACGGAGATCGCCCCGGGGCTGTGGCGCTGGACGGCGCCCCACCCCGACTGGGCCCCTGGGGAAGGCTGGGAACGCGAGGTCGGCTGCGTCCTCTACGAGGGGCCGGATCGGCTCGTCCTGATCGACCCGCTCGTGCCGGCCGACGAGGCCGAGCGCTTCTGGCGCCACCTGGACGCGGACGTCGAGCGCGCGGCCCGCCCCGTCTCCGTGCTCGTGACCGTCGACCGGCACGCGCGTAGCAGCCGCGAGCTGGCGGAGCGGTACGGCGCCACCGTGCAGGAGCCGCCGAGCGGGGTCGAGAGGTTCCCGGTGCCGCGCGGCGACGAGGCGATCTTCTGGCTGCCGGAGCCGCGGGCCCTCGTACCCGGAGACGTGCTCCTCGGCAGAGAGGACGGCGCGCTCGAGCTCTGCCCGGGCTCGTGGCTTCCGAGGAGCACCACGCTCGAGACGCTCGCCCGCTCGCTCCGTCCCCTGCTCGACCTGCCGGTCGAGCGCGTGCTCGTCTCGCACGGCGAGCCGGTGCTCGAGGACGGTCGCGGGGCGCTGAGCCGAGCGCTCGCCGCTCACTCGCCGCCGAGCGCCGAGTAGACGAGCTCGTACGCGCGGACCGCGTCCTTCCGCAGCTGCGCCTCCCTGAGCGCCGCGTCGTCGATCCTCGCCGCCACGGAGTCGATGAAGCGCCAGTGCAGGACGCTCCGCCTGACGGCCGCGACCGCGTCCTCCGTGTACGGGTAGAGGTCGAAGCCGAGCCGCTCCCCGTTCTCGCCGTATCCGGAGCGCCGGAACTCGACCGCCAGCTCGAGCGTCTCCATGAAGGCGGTGGTGCCGAGCATGTTGTCGTCGTCGAAGTCGCCCCAGCCCGAGTTCGCGTGCTGGTGGCCGAGCAGCCCCTCGGCGGCGAGAAGCGCCGCGTACTCGGCGAGGTTCTCCCTGTTCATGATCAGGTGCTGCCAGTCCATGTTGACCTGGACGTTGTCGATCCCCTGCGCGCGCAGCTTGTGGATCACGTGCAGCGTCATCCCGACGTTCCGCATCAGGATCTTCATCGCGGGCTCGGAGTTCTTGTGCTCGAGGAAGAGCTTGATCCCATGGCTCGCGCAGCGCTCGGCGGCCTGGCCGAGCCCGTCCACGAGCCAGGCCCAGCTCTCACGGTACGGCGTCTGGAACGGGTAGTTGTAGCCCTCGATCCCCGGCCAGACGATGAAGTGGGCGCCGAGCTCGCCGGAGAAGTCGACCGCGTCGAGCGTCCGCTTCAGCGCCTCGGCGCGCACGGCGTCGTCAGGAGAGACGAGCCCGCCGCGCGCGAACATGGGATCGAGGTGGAGGCCCGTCGCCAGGCAATAGATGTCATGGCCGTCGAGCGCGTCTCGCACCTCGTCGAGATTCTCGGGCCGGAGCTCCTGCGGATAGTGGAACTCGTAGCCGTCGATCAGGTCGCCGAGCCCCTCCACCGCGCGGCGCACGTGGTCGACGGTCGTGGCACCCGCGAGCTCCGGCTTGTACCCGCCGGGGACGAACCTCGTCACCATCGAACCGAACGCCCAGATGCCGAGACTCGTCTTCATGCCCCTCCTTGTGGTCGGCCGCCTCTCGTCGCACTCACCCTAATCCACGATAGGGTCGCCCGATGCTGCCGATCGACCGGCCCGGCAAGATCGTGTGCGTCGGGCTCAACTACCGCGATCACGCCGAGGAGCAGGGCGTGGATCTGCCCGAGCGGCCGCTCCTCTTCGCCAAGTGGCCGAACACCCTGATCGGGCCGGGCGAGCCGATCGTCCTGCGCGGCCTCTCCGAGCAGGTCGACTACGAGGCGGAGCTCGGCGTCGTGATCGGCAGCAGGACACAGGGCGTGCGTGCCGACGAGGCGCTGGGGGCGGTGCGCGGCTACGTCTGCGCGAACGACGTCTCCGCGCGCGACCTCCAGTTCGCCGACGGTCAGTGGACGCGCGGCAAGTCGCTCGACACCTTCTGCCCCGTCGGGCCCACGCTCGTGCCCGCCTCCGAGGTGCCCGACCCCCAGGCGCTCTCGATCCGCTGCTCCGTCAACGGTCGCGTCCTCCAGGACTCGAGCACGGCGAACATGGTCTTCGGTGTCGCCGAGATCGTCTCGTTCGTCTCGCAGGGGATCACGCTCGAGCCGGGCGACCTCATCCTCACGGGTACGCCCGCAGGCGTCGGCGTCTTTCGCGACCCGAAGGTACTGCTCGCCGACGGCGACGAGGTCACGGTCGAGATCGAGGGCCTCGGCGCACTGACGAATCCGGTTCGGGCGGAGCACTGAGATGGCGTTCGTGCTCGTGGCGAGGCTGACGGCCAGATCGGGTGAGGAGGAGCGGGTCGGCGCGGAGCTCCGCGAGCTCGCCCGGCACTCCCGCGAGGAGCCCGGCTGCCGGATCTACGAGCCGAACCGGGACGTCGAGGACCCGCGCGTCTTCCTCATCTACGAGCAGTACGCCGATCGAGAGGCGTTCGAGGCGCACGGGGCGTCGGAGCACTTCAAGCGGCACGGCGTCGAGGGCGCGTTCACGCTCCTCGAGAGCCGCGAGCGCACGTTCTACGAGACGCTCGACGCCTAAGAGGTCGAACCTGCACGTGCGGCGAGGCGCGCCCCTGCTGGCCGGACTCTTCCTGAGCGCTCTCGCACTGCGGCCCCAGCTCGTCGGGATCGGCCCGCTCGTCCCGGCGATTCAGGACGACCTCGACGTCTCGCACGCGGCCACCGGCCTGCTCGGGACGATTCCCGTGCTCTGCATGGGCCTCTTCGCGTTGCCCGCGCCGTACCTCTCGCGGCGGCTCGGCTCGCGTGCCGCGATCGCCCTCTGTCTCGCGGCGATCGCCTCCTTCGGGATCGTCCGCTCGCTGGCGCCGGGCGCGGCGCTCGTCATCCTGCTGACCTTCCCGGTCGGGGTCGGGATGGGCTTCGCCGGAGCGCTCCTGCCCGTCGCCGTCAAGGAGTCGTTCGCCCACCGGCCCGCCTTCGCGACGGGCATCTACGCGACGGGCATCAGCACCGGCTCCGCCCTCTCGACAGCGGTCGCGGTGCCGGTGGCGCGGGCGACGGACGGCTGGCGCGGCTCGCTGCTCCTTTTTTCCGCCTGCACCGGCCTGCTCGTCCTCGTCTGGGTACTGCTGACCCGGGGCGCGCCCCGGCACGTGCGCAGCGACGTCCGCCCGATCCGGATTCCCTGGCGGAGCGGGACCGCGTGGCGGCTCGTCTGGATCTTCGGGCTGATGGGCGTCGTCTACTACGGGCTGCACTCGTGGCTGCCGGACTCGTACGTCGAGCGCGGCTGGAGCGAGGGCAGCGCGGGCGCGCTGCTCGCAGTCCTGAACATCGCCTCTCTGCCCCCCACCTTGCTCGTGCCCTGGTTCGCCGACCGGATCGGCTCCCGTCGCCTCTATCTGATCGGCGGCAGCGTCTGCATGGTGGCGGGGACACTCGGCATCGTGCTCCTCCCCGGCGGGGGCTGGCTGTGGGCGGCGCTCGTCGGCATCTCGACCGGCACGCTGTTCCCGATCGTGCTGACGCTGCCCCTGGACCTGGCCGACCACCCGGCGCAGGTCGGCGCCGTCGCCGGGCTCATGCTCGGCGCCGGCTACACGCTCTCGGCGCTCAGCCCCTTCGCGCTCGGCGTGGTGCGCGACGCGAGCGGCTCGTTCACGGACGCGCTCTGGCTCATCGTCGCCGCGGCAGCGGCGATCCTGGTGGTCTCGCTGCCGCTGTCGCGAGACCGGCTGCGCGCCGGGATCGAGCCCGCGGCCACCGCGATCTGACGGCTTGCGAGCGTCTGCATCGTGATGCGGATGCTTGATCATGAAGATGCTAGCTTGTTGACATGAGGACGACGATTACCCTCGACGACGATGTGGCGGCCGCCGTCGAGCGGCTGCGTCGCGACCGTTCCCTCGGGCTCAGCCAGGTCGTCAACGAGCTGATCCGGGCCGGCCTGCGTGGACGCCGCGCAAGACGGCGCTTTCGGCAGCGCTCGGGCGCGCTCGGCCTGCGGGTCGACGTCGGCAACGTTGCCGAGGCGCTCGAGCTCCTGGAGGGTCCCGCTCGCCGCTGATGCTGGTCGACGCGAACCTGCTGCTGTTCGCGGTCGACGAGTCGTCGCCGTTCCACCGGCAGGCCGCCGAGTGGCTCACCGAGCAGCTCAACGGCCATCGCCGCGTGGGGCTTCCGTGGGCGAGTCTCAGCGCGTTCCTTCGCATCAGCACCAATCCGAGAGCCGCCGAGCAGCCGCTCTCGCCGGACGAGGCCTGGTCACACGTCGAGGAGTGGCTCGCCGTGGAGGTCACGTGGATCCCCGAGCCCACCGAGCACCACGCCGACGTGCTCGGGTCGCTGCTGCGCTCGTACCAGCTTCGCGGCAATCTCGTCTCTGACGCGCAGCTCGTCGCGTTGGCAATCGAGCACGGGCTGACGATCTATTCGGCGGATACCGATTTCGCCCGTTTCAGCGAGATCCGGTGGGAGAACCCGGTCGCGCGGCGTCGTTAGCCCGAGCGACCGCCAGGCGCCTGCTCGCTCGCGGCTTCCCGGTACGTCTCGATCGTCGCGCGCACGCCCTCGGCGAGCGGCGTCCGCACGAGCGGCCCCAGGGCGCGCTCGAGCGACTCGCCCTCGAACTCCTCGGGAAACTGCAGGGGGGCGTCGTCGAACGTGATCCGGCCCGCCAGCTCGGGCACCGCGGCCTCGATCGCGGCGATGCAGTCCCGTACGTGCTCCACGGGGCCGCCGACGTTGAAGACGCGGGCGCCCTCCGTCGCCGCGCGGGCGGCCGCGACGAACATCCGCCCGACGTCGGGCGCGAACTGCAGCTGCGTCCGGCCCCCGAAGGCGATGTGCGCCGGCTCGCCGCGCGCCGCCGCCGCCATGGCCAGGCTCGGAGCGGCCGTGAGTCCCACGTCCCGGCCCGGGCCGTAGACGATGAACGGACGGAGGCCGACGCTCGCGACGCCCTCTTCCGTCCAGAAGATCCGGGCAAGCCCCTCGCACGCCAGCTTGTGCACCCCGTAGAAGGTGGTCGGATGGCCGTCCGCGTCGGCTCGCACCGGCGAGGGGTCGGCCGCCGAGAAGACGGCCGCGGAGCTCGCGTACGCCACCGCGAGCCCACGGGTCTTGGCCGCGTCGAGGACGTGCGTCGTCCCGACGACGTTGACGGCCGTCCCCCTCGGCGGGTCGGCCTTGATCAGCGGAATCAGCAGCGCGGCGAGGTGCACGACGTGCGAGACCCCGTGCTCGTCGAGCGCCCGGTCGAGGGCCGCGCGGTCGGTGAGGTCGCCCCGGACGATGGTCACCGCGTCCAGCTCCTCGTCGCTCATGATCAGGCGCAGCCGGCCCGTGTCCGTGCCGAGGTCGAAGCCGACGACCGGAACGCCCTCCCGCACGAGCGCCGCGACCGTCCACGCGCCGATGCAGCCGAGCGCGCCCGTGACGAGGAACCGCTCGCTCACGCGTCCCGATAGACGGTGACCACGTCCGTGTAGAACTCGAGCGCCGCCCGCCCCTGCTCGTGGGGGCCGAAGGCGGAGCCCTTCAGCCCGCCGAACGGCACGTGTACGTCCGCGCCGGCCGTCTGCGAGTTCACGTGCAGGATGCCGGCCTCGAGCTCCCCGGCGAAGCGCTCGGCCGCCCCCAGACTCGACGTGAAGATGGAGGCCGAGAGTCCAAACGGGACTGCGTTGGCCCGCTCGAGCGCCTCGTCGAGCGTCGAGAAGCGGTAGAGCGTCGTCACGGGGCCGAAGACCTCCTGGCAGGAGAGGAGCGAGTCGTCCGCGACGTCCTCGAAGAGCGTCGGCGGCAGCAGGAAGCCCTCCCCGTCGACGCGCCCGCCGCCCGCGAGCAGCGTGCCGCCCTCCTGCCTCGCCTGCTCGATCGCCTCGAGGATGCCGTCGAGCTGGGCCTCGTTGACGATCGGCCCGACCTCCGTGGCCGGGTCGGCGGGGTCGCCCACGACGCCGCGCTCGATCCGCTCGAGAAGCCGCTGCCTGAAGTCCTCGTAGAGGCCGTCCTCGACGTAGATCCGGCGCGTGGCCGTGCACTTCTGGCCGGCCGACCAGAAGGCGCCGGCGTAGGCCGCCTCGACGGCTCGCTCGAGCGGTGCATCGGCGCACACGATCAGCGGGTTGTGGCCCCCGAGCTCGAGCTGCACCCGCTTGCCGAGCCGGGTCGCCTCGTCGCGCACCGAGCTGCCCGTCTCCACGGAGCCCGTGAAGGAGACGGCGCGAACGCGCGGGTCGCGCACGAGCGCGGCCCCGGCCGTCGACCCCCGTCCCGTCAGGACGTTGAGCACCCCGGCGGGAAGCCCCGCCTCGGCGAAGCACTCCGCGACGTGCAACCCCGTCCGCGGCGCCTCGTAGGCGAGCTTCAGGACGACGGCGTTGCCGTAGACGAGCGCGGGCGCCAGCTTCCAGACGGGGATCGCGGCCGGGAAGTTCCACGGCGTGATCAGCGCCACGACGCCGAGCGGGCGACGGCGCGTGTAGACGGTGCTCCCGGTCGCCGACTGCTCGTAGAGCTCGCCGACCGGGCGCCAGCCCTCGCCGGCCGAGAAGCGGAGGATCTGGGCCCCGCGCGCGGCCTCCAGGCGCGCCTCGCGGAGCGGCTTGCCCATCTCGGCGGTCATGTCCTGCGCGATCTGCTCCACCCGGCGCTCGATCGCGTCGGCCGCGGCCAGCAGAAACGCACCACGCTGCGCAGCGGGCGTGCGGGCCCACCCCGGAGAGGCCTCGGCGGCGGCCTCGACGGCCGCGCCGGCGTCCTCCTCCGTGGAGGCGGCGAACTCGCCCACGACCTGCGAGGGCCGCATCGGGTTGCGCTTCTCGTAGGTCTCGCCGGAGAGGCTCGGCCGCCACTCCCCGCCGACGTAGTTGGCCATGGTCGGGGCGGCGACCGCCGTGCTGGTGTCAGACATGCGTGAGGCTCCTTTCGAGCAGCTCGGACGCGCTGACGACCGGGTTCGTCAGCGTGCCGATGCCTGGAACGTGGATCTCGACCCGCTGGCCCGGCTCGAGGTTGAAGTCGTCGGCCGGGACGAGGCCCGTGCCGGTGAGCAGAACACTGCCCGGCGGCACCGGGTTGTCGCGCAGCAGGAAGGCGAGGAGCTCCTCGAACGAGCGGCGCATGCGAGCGGTCGACGTCCGTCCCTCGTAGACGGGCGCGCCGTCGGCGCCGAGGATGCGGAGCCGCAGCTCAAACGGCTCCGCCCAGTCGTCGGGCACGAGGAGCGCCGGCCCCAGGGCGCACGCGCCGGCATACACCTTCGCCTGCGGCAGATAGAGCGGATTCGCCCCCTCGATGTCACGCGAGGACACGTCGTTTCCGATCGTGGCCGCCACAAGCTCGCCGTCCGCCCCGATGACGACCGCGAGCTCGGGCTCGGGGACGCTCCATACGGCGTCGGAGCGCACGCCGACCGGTCGGCCCGGGCCGACCGTGCGCCGCCCGCCCGCGTCCTTCAGGAAGAGCTCCGGCCGCTCGGCGGCGTAGACGAGCCCGTAGACGTCGGCGACCTGCGTCTCCTCGACTCGCGCGTCGCGGCTACGCTCGTAGGTGACACCGGCGCACCAGACCTCGGGCGCGCTCAGCGGGGCGAGCAGCTCGTAGGGGCTCGGGAGCTCGAGCGTGTCGACGTCGAGCGCCTCGATCGTCTCCCCGGTGCCGGCCGTGCCGGAGATCGCCTCGAGCGGATCGTCCGTGGCGAGGATCTCGACGACGGTGCCCTCGACCCGGCCGACCCGCACGCCCCCGGGGCCGCGGAAGCGCACGAGGCGGGTCAGTAGACCGCCCGCCC
>JBBSIG010000053.1:0-13665 GCA_038232215.1 Gaiellales bacterium
CCCGGGACCGGCATCCATCTCAACAACATGCTGGGGGAGTTCGACCTCGCGCGCTCGCCCGTCCCCGGGCGGCGCCTCTCGAGCATGATGTCGCCCTCGATCGTGCTTCGGGAGGGACGCGCCCGGCTCGTGGTGGGCAGCGCCGGGTCGCTCCGGCTCCGGGGCGCCGTCCTGCAGGTCGTCGTGAACGTCGCCGGCCACGGCCTCGGCGTCGAGGACGCGATCGTGGCGCCGCGCGTGCACCTCGACGAGCCGCACCTGCACTGCGAGGGCGGGATCGACGCCGAGGAGATCGACCGGCTGGAGAGCTGGGGGTACGACGTCGTACGCTGGCGGCGGCGGAATCTCTTCTTCGGCGGCGCCGCCGCGGTCGAGGTCCGTCCCGACGGCACGCTCGCTGCGGCGGGCGACCCGCGGCGCGGCGGCGCCGGCATCGTCGTCGAGTGAGCCGCGACTTCACGATCCGGAGGGCGGAGCCGGCGGACGCCGCCGCGCTCGTCGAGCTGGGGGCGGCCGTCGGTGCGGAGCCGGAGGGCTGGCTCATCTCGGTCAGCAGCTGGCGGAGCGCAGCGGACGAGCGGCGCTACCTGCGGGCGCTACGCCGCTTTCCCGACGCGGCGGTGTTCGTCGCCGAGTCCGGGGGGCGCGTCGTCGGCCGGCTGTCCGTCGCCCGCGAGGGCCACCCGGCGAGCCGGCACGTGGCCGACCTCGGCCTGATGGTCGCCGCGACGCACCGCCGGCGGGGCGTCGGCCGCGCGCTCCTCGAGGCCGCCGTCGACTGGGCGCGCGAGGCGGGCGTCCGCAAGCTCGAGCTGCACGTCTTCCCCCACAACGCCCCGGCGATCGCCCTCTACCGGCGCTTCGGCTTCGCCGAGGAGGGCTACCGGCGCGCCCACTACCGGCGCGGGCGCGAGTACGTCGACGCGATCCTGATGGCACTCGACGTGGAGTAGCTCCGTCTCCGGATATCCAGGCGGGAGATCCACCCCTCGGCGCGCAAGCACCGAGTCGCCGACGAGGACATCGAGCACGCAACCACGCACGCGATGGCAATCGAAGACCAGGACGCGACACCCGCCTCTATCTCGGACCGTCCCGCAGCGCCGACCTTCTCGAGGTCGTGACGATCGTGCGCGACGACGGCACCGAGTTGGCGATCCACGCGCTGAAGATGCGGGCGAGATACCGGCGACTCCTGCCCGGAGGCTGACGATGGCGAAGAAGACCCATGGGAAAACCGCAGGCGGCGTGCCGATCACCGACGAGCTGGTCGCGGAGCTGGGCGAGAAGGCCGAGGCCGGCTACGATGTCGACGAGGTGCTGCGGCGCCGAGGCGGCCGCCCGCCGATCGGTTCGGCCGCCGCGACGGTCGAGTCGGTGCGGCTGGATCCGGAGCTGCGAGCCGCGCTCGTCGAGCGTGCCCGTCGTGACGACGAGACGCCTTCGGCGGTCATCCGTAGGGCGCTGCGCGAGTATCTCGAGATCGCCTGACCACGCTCCACATCATCTGCGTGAGCCACCGCAAGCGTGCACGGCGGCCCATCGTCTGATATTGGTCCTGCCGGCTTCGGCTGTGGGACGCCGGGGAGGCGAGAATGGGCGTGACGGGGATTGGCGGACTCTTCTTTCGCGCGAAGGATCCGGAGGCGATGCGCGCCTGGTATGTCGAGCATCTCGGCGTGGGCTCGGCGCCCTACGGCTCGTGGGAGACGCAGGCGGGGCCCAGCGTCTTCGCGCCGTTCGCGGCCGACACGGATTATTTCGCTGCGGATCGCCAATGGATGCTCAACCTGCGCGTGGACGATCTCGACGGCCTGTGCGCGACGCTCCGCGCGGCGGGGATCGCGGTGACCACCAACCCGGAATGGAATATGCCGGGAGTCGGGCGCTTCGCGCGCATCCATGATCCGGAGGGCAATCCGGTCGAACTGTGGCAGCCCGATTAGCCCGCTTGAAGCATGAAGCGGGCGCCGGTCGTGTAGCGGCCGCCCCAGAACGCGCCGGCGGCCGCCAGGCGGCGGATCGCGCTCGCCGTCAACGGCGCGTCGGGAACAGCGCTCGGGCCGCGCACGAGCTCGCCCAGCCTGGGCGAGTCGAGCCGTGGGGAGCGTGCGGCAGTCGCCGCGGCGGCCGTGATCGCCGCGGCGAGCGCGACGGCGAGGACGGCGAGGCCGCGAAGACGCCCCCGCGGCCGGGTCACGCAGGCGGGTGACCCGGCTCGCGGGAGCGGCGCGAGCGTGCCTCGGGCGAAGCCGGGCCGAGCGGGGATCGTCTCTGGTCCGGGTCGGGGGCACTCCGTCAGGCTCGCACGCTCTGCTGAGAGGTCGCTGAGAGCGGGGTTAAGAGTCCGTGAATTGCAGTGCTCTTCACGACGGGCGACTCGCGAGCCTGACGGAGATCGTGTGGCTCTTGCCGGCTCTCACGTAGGTGAGCGAGACGGTCTCGCCCGGGCGTCTCGCGTCGATCGCACGCTGCAGCTCGGCGGGCGAGGCGACGCGCGCTCCTTCCACCGCGGTGATCACGTCGCCGCCGGTCGGGTAGGAGCGCCCCGTGAGCGTGCGGGAGCCGGTGGCCGCGCGGAGTCCGGCCGCCGCGGCCGGGGTGCCGGTCCGCACCTCGCTCACCTCGACGCCGGCCGGAGACCCGAGCTCCGACGCGAAGGCGGGGATCGCCGCGACCAACACGCCGAGGTACGCGTGCTCGACGCTGCCACTCGACACGAGCCGCGAGGTGATCGTGCGCACGGTGTCGGACGGGATCGCGAAGCCCACTCCGTCGCTTCCGCCCGACTTGCTCGCGATCTGGGAGTTGACGCCCACGACGCGGCCCTGGAGGTCGAGCAGGGGGCCGCCCGAGTTGCCGTGGTTGAGCGCGGCGTCGGTCTGGATCGCGCCGTTGATCGTGAACCCGTTCTGCGCCTCCATCTGCCGGTCGAGGGCGCTCACGATGCCGGCGGTGACCGTCTCCTCGAGGCCGAAGGGACTCCCGATCGCGACGACGCCGTCGCCCACGGAGAGCGCGGACGAGGAGCCGAGCGCGAGCGGCACGAGCAGCGAGCGCGGCGCGTCGACCTTTAGCACCGCGAGGTCGGTCGAGGCGTCGCTGCCGACGACGGTCGCCTTGTACGCGCGGCCGTTCGAGAACGTCACCGTCACGGCCCCGGCGCCGTCGACCACGTGCTGGTTCGTCACGATGTGGCCCTGCCGGTCGTAGACGAACCCCGAGCCCTGCGCCTGCTGCTGCCCGAAGCCCGGCACGGGGCCGTCGGCCGACGCCGAGGTGGCGGCGATCTCGACCACGCCGGCGCGCGCCCTCGTGTAGACCTTTCCGACCGTAAGCTCGCTCGTCCGCGCAGCCGGGACGGCGTTCGTCACGGTCACCCGGCGGACGACCGCCGTGCTGTCCCCGCTCGCGAGGGCCGCGTACGTCCCTGCTCCGGCCCCGGCCGAGACGGCGAGGGCCAGCGGGAGGGACAGGATCTTCAGGAGGCTTCGCCTCGTCATCGGTGCTCCTTCGCTCGAATGTGTGAGCACATGGGAGCAGCGGTTCCTGTGGCTGCCGTGGGCGGATCCTGTGAGCCGGCTGAGAATTGGCCGTGGACGGCGCCAGGTCAGCCGAGGTCGAGGACGAAGTCGAAGCTCGCGAGGCGCCGCTTCCCGGCGAGTCGCCACCTCGAGACGAGGCACTCCGGCGTGAAGATGCCGTCCCCTCCGTTCTGCGCCACCCCCGGGAAGAAGAGCTGCGTCGTCAAGACCGGGCGCCGCGGCGCCTGCACCTTGACGTGGATGTGGCGGGTGCGACCGGGGTAGAGGCCCGGAACGACGCTCCGCAGCGTGTAGCGTCCTCGCGCGTCGGTCAGCTGGTGGCCGCGGAAGCGGTAGCCGCTGTTATCGTAGGCGCCCCGCGCGTCGGCCTGCCAGAAGTCCACGAGCGCCCGGGCGACCGGCTTGCCGGCCGTCGTGAGCACGCGGCCGGTCAGCGTCAGCGGTGTGCCCGCCGACCCCGCGGGTGCGATCGCGCGGCGAAGCGGCGAGCTCGGCGTGAAGTACGGGCCCTCGGTGAGCTCGGGCGTTACCTCGTCGTCGTCGACGAGCGTGGGGGTGGCCGCGAGGGACGTCGCGGCGCCGGCCTCGGGGACGAGGCGCTCGGCGCCCGCTGCGAGCGCGGCGAGCGGCGGCAGGGCCAGACCGAGCTCGAGGAGTCGGCGGCGGGTGATCTCGTTGTAGCTCATTCGGGGTCTCCAGTCGTAACGAGGTCGTCCGCCGGACGCGCTGCGCGCCCGTCGGACCCGTTCCGCTCGCCCTCTGCGAGCGGGAGGCTGATCTGCACCGTGGCGCCCGCTCCGGGCTGCGACCGGAGCGTCGCGGCGCCGCCGTGGGCCTCTGCGACCGCGGCCACGATCGAGAGGCCGAGCCCGACCCCGCCGCTCGCGCGAGACCGCGACGGATCGGCCCGGTAGAAGCGCTCGAAGACCCGCTCGGCCGCCTCGCTCTCGAGGCCCGGGCCGGTGTCCTCCACCTCGACCACGGCCGAGCCGTCGGCGCGTCGCACGCGCACGCGCACGGGCGCGCGTGGCGGGGTGTGGGCACGCACGTTGCCGAGCAGGTTGTCGACGATCTGCCGGAGTCGCTCGCGGTCGCCGAGCACCGTCGCGGACTCGGCCCGGAGCTCGATCGGACGGTCGGGCTCGACCGTGATGGCCGTCTCGACCGCCTCG
This sequence comes from Gaiellales bacterium, assembly GCA_038232215.1. Taxonomy (GTDB): domain Bacteria; phylum Actinomycetota; class Thermoleophilia; order Gaiellales; family Gaiellaceae; genus JBBSIG01. Next base: position 4,718 of record JBBSIG010000053.1, read on the forward strand.
CCGACGACCTCGTCGAGCCTGACGAGGCCGCGCTCCAGCGGGCGCCCCTCGTCGAGGCGCGCCAGCAGCAGCAGGTCGTCCACGAGCAGGCTCATGCGTTCGGACTCCCGGCCGATTCCCGTCATCGCGCGGGCGAGGTCTTGGGGCCGGCGGTCGGCACCGCGGCCGAAGAGCTCGGCGTACGCGCGTACGGCCGCGAGCGGCGTGCGCAGCTCGTGGGAGGCGTCGGCGACGAAGCGCCTGAGCCTCCGCTCCGAGGTTTCCTTCGCCTGGAAGGCGGCCTCGATCTGGCCGAGCATGGCGTTCAGCGCCAGCCCGAGCCGCCCCACCTCCGTGTGCGGCTCCGCCCGCTCGACCCGGCGCGAGAGCTCCCCGCCCGCGATCGCCGCCGCCGTCGACTCGATCGCCCCGAGCGGTCGGAGGCCCAGCCGGACGACCCACAGGCCGAGCGCGACGAGCGCGGCCAGCACGGCGGCCGTCACGAGCGCCATGATCAGGAAGAGGCGCCGGAGGGTGTCGTCGACGTCGCGGAGGGAGGTTGCGACGACGAGCAGCCGGCCGAGGTCCGGGGGAGTCGAGGCGCGCACGCGGTAGCGCTCGTCACCGTCTTTCGCCGGCACGGTGAAGTAGCGCGAGCGCTCGGGATCGTCGCCGGCCGGCGCGACCGCGATCTCGGCCGGCAGCCTCGGCGGTGAGGGCGCCGGCTCCGAGAACCGCTTCACCTGCAGGCTGCAGAGCGCCTGCCCGTCGAGGTCTCGAACCTCGACGAAGTCGCCGGGAACGGCCCCTGGCACGGGACGCTCGTCCCCGGCGTCGCAGCCTCCGTGGAGGACCGCGCGCTCGATCCCGTAGTGCGAGCTCTGGAGCGAACGGTCGGTCCGATCGAGGAGGAACGAGCGCAGCGACGCGTAGGTGGCCACGTCGGCGGCGGCGAGGCCGAGCGCGCTCAGCACGATCACGCCGAGCAGGAGGCGCGCTCGCAGCGACAGGCGCCCCGGCAACTACCCGCCGCCGGTGTCGAGCATGTAGCCGGCCTGCCGCACCGTCCGGATCAGGGGCGGGCCGGCCGCGTCGAGCTTTCGCCGCAGGTAGCTGACGTAGGTCTCGACGACGTTCGAGTTGCCGCCGAAGTCGTACCGCCACACGTTCTGCAGGATCTGCGCCTTCGAGAGCACTCGGCGCGGGTTGAGCAGGAAGTAGCGCAGGAGGCTGAACTCGGTCGCCGTCAGCGGGATCGGGGTCTCGCCTCGGACGACCTCGTGCCGCCCCTCGTCGAGCACGAGATCGGCGAACCGGAGCACGTCGCCCGGCAGGTCGCCCGCGGTGCGGCGGAGGATCGCCTGTGCGCGCGCCACCACCTCCGCCAGGCTGAACGGCTTCGTCACGTAGTCGTCGCCGCCGGCGCGGAGCGCCTCCACCTTGTTCTCCGTCGCGTCCTTGGCGGTCAGGAAGAGCACCGCGGTCTTGAACCCACGTGCCCGCAGGCGGCGTCCGACCTCGATCCCCTCGACGTCCGGGAGCATCCAGTCGAGGACGACGAGGTCAGGCTCGTGGCGGGCGACCGCCTCGAGCGCCTCGCGGCCGCTCGAGGCCTCCTGCACGTCGAAGCCCTCGTACCGCAGCGCGGTCGCGACTGCGTCCACGATGGACGGCTCGTCGTCGACGACGAGGATGCGACGGGCGGCCGCGGGCGCGGTCGAGGGTGCGTGTGGTCCCACGGCCCCATCGTGGCAGCCGTTCCTGTGGATCGGCTGAGAGATCGCGCCTCGAGAGCGAGAGGCCTTCCGCGCGGAAGGGGTGAAAAGCCGGGGCAGGGGCGGCTCCGAGAGGCCAGCCGGAAGCAGGTCTAAGATGGCCGTCCCGTGCCCGGCGCCCCCCCGTTCGTCCATCTCCATGTCCACTCCGAGTACTCGATTCTCGACGGTGCGTGCCGCATCCCCGCTCTCGCCGCGCGCGCGGCCGAGCTCGAGATGCCGGCGGTCGCGCTGACCGACCACGGCTCCCTGGCCGGCGCGGTCGAGCTCTACCGGGAGGCCCGCAAGCAGGGCGTGAAGCCGCTCGTCGGCTGCGAGGTCTACGTCGCCGACGACCGGCGCGCGCAGGCGAAGGGATATGCGCACCTGACCCTGCTCGCGGAGACGAACGAGGGCTACGGCAACCTGATCAAGCTGGCCTCGGCCGGCTATCTCGAGGGGTACTACTACAAGCCCCGCGTCGACTGGGAGCTGCTGGAGGGCCACTCGACCGGCCTGGTCGCGCTCTCGGGCTGCCTGTCGGGACGGGTGTGCAAGGCGCTCGAGGAGAGCCGCCCGGCCGACGCGGCCGCCGAGCTCGACCGGCTGGCGCAGATCTTCGGCAGGGACTCCACCTACGTCGAGCTCCAGAACGCCGGGCTCGACGTGCAGTCGCGGGTCAATCCGCTGCTCGTCGAGCTCGCCGGGCAGGCGGGGCTCCCGCTCGTCGCGACGGGCGACGTCCACTACCTGCGCCACGAGGACGCGCGCGCCCACGAGGCGCTGCTCTGCATCCAGTCGGGCGACTCGCTCAAGAACCCGAGCCACTGGCGCTTCGACACGGACCAGTTCTTCCTCAAGTCCCCCGAGGAGATGGCTCTCGACTTCCCGGGCCAGGAGGAGGCGCTCGCCCGCACGCTCGAGATCTCCGAGCGCTGCGACGTGACGATGGAGCTCGGTCGGATCCTGCTGCCGAGCTTCCCGGTCCCGGACGATCGCGACGCGTTCGACTACCTGGTGGAGCTGTGCGAGAAGGGCCTCCTCAGGCGCTACGGCGGCGCGACGCCCGAGCTGAACGAGCGGCTCCGCTTCGAGCTGAAGACGATCCGCGAGATGGGCTTCGCCGACTACTTCCTGATCGTCTGGGACTTCATCGCGTTCGCGAAGCGGAACGGGATCGGCGTCGGCCCGGGGCGCGGCTCCGCTGCCGGCTCGCTCGTCGCCTACTCCCTCGAGATCACGGACATCGACCCGATCCGCTACGACCTGCTGTTCGAGCGCTTCCTCAACCCGGGCCGGAAGTCGATGCCCGACATCGACATCGACTTCTCGGTCGAGGGCCGCGACCGCGTCATCAACTACGTCGCGGAGAAGTACGGCCGCGACCGGGTCGCGCAGATCATCACCTTCGGGACGATGGCCGCCCGGGCCGCCGTCCGTGACGCCGGCCGCGTGCTCGACGTGCCCTACGGGATCGTCGACAAGATCGCGAAGGCGATCCCCGAGGGGCCCGGCCAGAGCCTCGAGGCCTGCCTGAAGCCGGGCCAGGAGCTGAAGGCCGCGGTCGACTCGGATCCCACGGCACGCGAGATCGTCGAGCTGGCGCGGCCGCTAGAGGGCCTCGTGCGCCAGGACTCGATCCACGCCGCCGGCGTCGTGATCGGCGACCGGCCGCTCGTCGAGTACGTCCCCCTGCAGCAGAAGGGGGCCGGACAGGAGCTCGTGACCCAGTTCGCGATGGGGGACGTGGAGGCGCTCGGGCTGCTGAAGATGGACTTCCTCGGCCTGCGCAACCTCGACGTGCTGGACAAGGCGAAGGAGCTCGTCGGCGGGCTCGATCTCGGTGCGATCCCGCTCGACGACGCGAGGACGTACGCGATGCTCGCGCGGGGCGAGGCGACGGGCGTCTTCCAGTTCGAGTCGTCCGGGATGCGCGAGGCGCTCCGGCTGGTGAAGCCGACCGAGTTCGAGGACCTGATCGCGCTCGTCGCCCTCTACCGGCCGGGGCCGATGGCCTACATCCCGGTCTACGCGAGGCGGAAGGCGGGGCAAGAGCAGGTCTCCTACGCGGACCCGCGCCTGCGCCCGATCACCGAGCCGACCCACGGCATCTGCCTGTACCAGGAGCAGTACATGGAGATCGCGAAGCAGCTCGCCGGCTTCACCCCCGCCGAGGCCGACGATCTGCGCAAGGCGATCGGGAAGAAGATCCATGCGCTGATGGCGTCGCTCAAGGGCAAGTTCCTCGAGGGCTGCGCCGCGAGCGACGTCGCCCCCGGGGTGGCGGTCCAGCTCTGGAAGGACATGGAGCAGGCGCAGGACTACTCGTTCAACAAGTCGCACGCGGCCTGCTACGGCCTCATCGCCTACCGCACCGCGTACATGCGCGCCAACCATCCGCACGAGTACATGGCCGCGCTGATCTCCTCGGTGATGAACACGAAGGACAAGGTGCCGTTCTACGTCAACGCCTGCGACGAGCTCGGCATCGAGGTGCTGCCGCCCGACGTCAACTCCTCGGCCACCGACTTCGCGGTCGTCGAGGGCAAGATCCGCTTCGGCCTGAACGCGGTCAAGAACGTCGGCGAGCCGGCCGCGCGCGCGATTCTCCGCGCCCGGGAGGAGGGAGGGCCGTTCACCTCCATCTGGGACTTCACCGAGCGCGTCGACCCGCAGTGCGCGAACAAGCGCGCGCTCGAGTCGCTCGTCAAGTGCGGCGCGCTCGACTCGACGGGCGCGACCCGTCAGGGCATGCTCGCCGTGCTCGAGCAGGCGCTCGGCTGGGGCCAGAAGCAGCAGGCCGACCGGATGGCCGGTCAGGGCTCGATCTTCAACCTCGACTTCGACGGCGCGGACCTGGAGCAGAGGAGCCACCACCCGACTCTGGCCGCGGGCGAGTTCGACAAGCGAGAGCTCCTCGCGATGGAGAAGGAGACGCTCGGCCTCTACGTCTCGGAGCACCCGCTCCAGAGCCTGAAGGACGCGCTCAAGCGACGCACCGACTGCACGCTGGCGGAGCTCGAGCGGCGCCGCGACGGCGAGGTGGTCGCGGTCGGCGGCATCGTGGGCGCCGTCAAGCAGCTGACGACGAAGAAGGGAGAGCCGATGGTCTTCCTCCGGCTCGACGACGTCACGGGCAGCGCCGAGGTGGTCGTCTTCAACTCGGTCTACGCCGCCGCCCGCGAGCTCTGCGCCGTCGACCGGATCCTCGTCGTCAAGGGCCGGATCGACCACAAGCAGGAGGGCGAGACGAAGCTGCTCGCGCTCGAGGTCGCCGCCTTCGAGGCGGCACCGGAGCGGAAGGAGGTGCGGCTCAGGGTCGCGGCGGGCCGTGCCCGGGCCGGGCTCGTGCGCGAGCTCGCCCTGCTCGTCCGGGAGTTCCCGGGCGAGGCCCCGGTCGTGCTCGAGGCCGAGACCGCAGCGGGCTGGAAGCGCCTCCGCTTCGGGCCCGGCTACCGCGTGCAGCCGGCCTCGGACTTCTTCGCCGAGGCGAAGGCGCTCCTCGGGGAGGCCGCCGTCAGCTAACAAGCGTGGGGGAACCCAGGGTTCCCCCACCGAGCCCCTCCTTCTACGCTCTCGCCGACGAGCCGTCCTTCGCCTCCCGCCGGGCGAAGCCCGGCTCCGGCCACAGCGGCGCTCGCGGTCGCGTAGCGTTCCTTAAGATTGCGTTAGGGCTTCGGTTCACTCCCTAGAGGGACATCCAGTTCCGACGTCTGACCGAACAGAGGATGAGACGGCGGAAGGAGACACGATGACTGCGGCAGAAGCGACATACGTCGAGACCGAGATCGAGCGCATCGAGCGCTGGCGTGCCGCCGAGCTCGAGCGTGGCGGCTACGGGGCCGGGCAGGCCACGCAGCTCGCGGCCCGGCACGACGTCGACCTGCACCTGGCTATCGACCTGCTCGCGCGCGGCTGTCCGGCCGAGGTCGCGCTCCGGATACTCCTGTAGGCTACTTCCCTCGGGATACACGCGGTCGGCAGGCCGTGCTGGAGCCGTCGGGGGAAGTAGCTTGCGGCAGTCGATGCCAAAGCGCTTCGCCGGATAGCTGCACCGTCAGCGCGAGCGCTCAGCTTGCGAGTTCGGGTCGGCTGACGGTGATGTTGGCGGCCACGTAAGACGCCAGCTGAAAGGAGCACGAGCATGAGCGGCCTCTTCTGGCTCATGGTCATGGCGTTCGCCGCCCAAGCCCCAGCGCGAGCGCACCTACGCCGTGCGCAAGTCGGGGGCCTCCACGGGTCACGAGGATCGCTGTTCCGGCTGCGGCGGGTTGCCGGGCTCGGCGGTGTCCTGCGGAGGCCAACGCCGCGACGGTGATGATCGACGCGACGACCGGTTCGCGCTGGATGCGGTCATCGGCACAATGGGCTGGCCGTGACCCTCTTCCTCGCCTCCATCCCCTCGCCGCACACGGGGGTCGTCGACCTCGGCCCGCTCGTGGTGCACATGTACGGGTTGATGCTGCTCGCCGCGATCGCGGCCTGCATCTGGCTGACGGGGCGCCGCTGGGTCGCCTGGGGCGGCGACTGGGACCTGATCTTCCGGACGGCGGTGTGGGGAGTCGCTGCCGGCATCGTCGGCGCCCGGGCGTACCACGACGTCACCAGCTGGAGCGAGGTGCCCGAGCCGAAGTGGCGCGGGGTCTTCGCCGTCTGGGAGGGCGGGCTCGGGGTGTGGGGCGGCATCTTCCTCGGCGTCGTGGTGGGGGCGGTCGTGGTCAGGCGCTCGGGCGCGAGTGCCAGGCTGATGCTCGACGCGGCCGCGCCGGGTCTCCTGCTCGCGCAGGGGATCGGGCGGCTTGGGAACTGGTGGAACCAGGAGCTCTTCGGCAAGCCCACCGATCTGCCCTGGGCCCTCGAGATCGACCCGGAGCACCGGCCGCCCGGCTACCTCGCCCGGTCGACGTTCCACCCGACCTTCCTCTACGAGCTTCTCTACGACGTCGTCATGGTCGGCGTCCTGCTCGTCGTCGGCCGGCGCTTCCGGCTGAAGCCGCCGGCGCTCTTCGCGCTCTATGTCGCGGTCTACTGCTTCGGGCGCTTCTTCGAGGAGCTGCTCCGCATCGACCCGGCGCACCATGTCGCGGGCCTGCGGCTGAACGCCTGGATGTCGATCCTCGGCTTCGTGCTCGCCTCCGCGTTCTTTCTCTGGTGGCAGTTCCGCCGCCGCGACCCGGGTGCGACGGCGCGGCCGCAGCCGCCCGCGATGGCCATCCCGAGGGGACGCGTCCGCCCTTCGCGTTAGCGTAGCGCCCGTGATCGTGCGCGAGCTCGAGCTGGACCTCGACGCCTTCGAGGGGCCCTTCGACCTGCTGCTGACGCTCGTCCTGCGAGAGGAGCTCGAGCTCGCCGACGTGGACGTGGCGGGCATCGTCGTGGCCTTCGTCGAGCGGCTGGAGGAGCGGGGCGAGCTGGATCTCGAGGCCTGCGGCGAGTTCCTCGTGCTCGTCGCCGCGCTGCTCGAGCTGAAGGCCCGCGCCCTCTTCCCCGACGAGGAGGCGGAGCTCGGCGAGCTCGAGCCCGAGGAGGCCGCCGAGGAGCTGGCGCGTCGGCTCGCGGAGTACAGGCGCATGAAGGAGGCGGCGGCCGTCCTCGCCGAGCGGCTCGAGCAGGAGGGCGACCGCTTCTTCCGGCTCGGGCCCGCTCCGCTCGCCCCGCGGCCCGAGCGCCGGCTCGCTCCGCAGGAGCCTGAGCTGCTCGCCGCGGCGCTCCGCGCGCTGGCGGCCGAGCCGCCCGCCGTCTCGCTCGCGCACATCGAGCGCCGCTTCCCGCCGGTGCGCCGCTTCGTGGACCGGTTCCGCGCGCTGCTCGCGGGCCGGCGGCGCTTCAGCTTCGACGCCGAGGTCGGCGAGCTGTCCCGGGTGGAGCAGGCGGTCGCGTTTCTCGCCCTGCTCGAGCTGCGGAAGGCGAACGAGATCGCGCTCGAGCAGGCGGCGCCGTTCGCGCCGATCCAGGTGTCCCGGCAGGAGATCCGGCGAAAGCGCGAAAGTGACGAGGCATGGACCGCCCGCTCCGCCTGATCTCGACGAACCCGCTCGACCGGCTCGCGCGGACGCTCGAGGCCCTGCTCGTCGTGGCCGGGCAGCCCCTGACCCCGGAAGACCTGGCCGTCGCCGCGGACGACGACCTCGAGCGGGTGGAGACGGCGCTCGGGCTGCTCTCGGAGCGGTACCGGGAGGGGCGCAGCGGTATCGTGCTCGAGCGGGTCGCCGGCGGATACGCCTTCCGGGCCGCCCGTGACGCCGCGCTCGCCTGCGAGCGCCTCTTCGAGCGGCCCGTCCAGCGCGGGCTCTCGCAGGCGGCGCTCGAGACGCTCTCGATCGTCGCGTACCTCGGCCCCTGCAGCCGGCCCGACATCGCCCGCGTGCGCGGCGTGTCGGCGGACTCGGCCGTCGCAGGTCTCGTCGAGCGGGGCCTGATCGGAGAGGCCGGCCGGGAGGACGGGGCGGGAGGCGCGGTCCGCTACCGCACGACGCCGCTCTTCGAGCGCGTCTTCGGGCTGGAGAGCCTCTCCGAGCTGCCCCGCCTCGACGATCTCGGCGACGGCGCCGACGAGATTCGCGACCGGCTGCACGCCGTCGCCGACCAGCGCACGGCCTGACCTGACCGGCCCCGCCGTCCTGCGCGGCGGCCTCGCGGCGCGGATCGTCGGTCTCGTCTTCGGACTCTTCCTCTGCGCGGCCGGGGTCGTCGCGTTTCTCGAGTCGCGCCTCGGTCTCGCTCCCTGGGACGTCCTCCACCAGGGTGTGGCGCAGCACTCGCCGCTCTCCTTCGGCGTCGCGAACGTCGCCGTCGGGCTGGTCGTGCTCGCGCTCGCGTGGCTCCTCGGCGGCCGGCCGGGTTTCGGCACGGTCGCGAACGCCGTCCTGATCGGCCTCTTCATCGACCTCCTCGCATCGATCGGCTGGGTCGACGGGCTGGAGGAGTCGGCGCTCGCCCTGCGCATCGGGCTGCTCGCACTCGGCGTCGCGCTCTTCGGCGTGGGCACCGCCTTCTACATCGGGGCCGGGCTCGGGGCCGGGCCGCGCGACACCCTGATGCTCGTCGGCTCCAGGCGGACGCGGCAGCGCGTCAGTGTCGTGCGGGCGGTCCTCGAGCTGCTCGTGCTCGGGGTCGGGATCCTGCTCGGGGGCACCTTCGGCGTCGGCACGCTCGTGTTCGCGCTCGCGATCGGCCCTGCCGTCGAGCTCGGCTTCGCCGCGCTTCTGCGCACGC
>JBBSIG010000054.1:0-13611 GCA_038232215.1 Gaiellales bacterium
GCCCACCTGTGGGGGGCGGCGCCCCCGCCCCCCGCGCCCGGGGGGGGCCGCCCCGGGGGCGGCGCGCCCGCGCCCGCGCCCCTCACCCCCCCGGCACACCCGGCGGCGAAACGGGGGGCGTTGTTCCCCCGAGACGAGTTTGTCCCTTCGATTCGCTCGGGAGAAGAGTGAGCGGCCCGGAGCTCGTCTCCCTCACGGTCGACGGCCGCCCGGCCCAGGTGCCGAAGAGCACCGGGCTCGTCGAGGCTGCCGCCGCGGCCGGCGTCGAGATCCCGGTCTTCTGCTACGAGCCGAGGCTCGGCCCCCCGATCGGCGCGTGCCGGATGTGCCTGGTCGAGGTCGAGGGCCTGCCACCGAAGCCCCAGGCGGCGTGCACGCTGACCGCGCAGGACGGCATGGTCGTGAGGACGGCCCAGACGTCGCCCATGGCCGCCGAGGCCCAGGACGCGACCCTCGAGTTCATCCTCGTCAACCACCCGCTCGACTGCCCCGTCTGCGACAAGGGCGGCGAGTGCCCGCTGCAGGACCTCACCTTCCGCTACGGGCCCGGCTCGACCCGCATGACGTTCCCGAAGCGGACGTTCGACAAGCCGATCCCGATCAGCCCGCTGATCGCGCTCGACCGCGAGCGCTGCATCCTCTGCTACCGCTGCACCCGCTTCAGCGAGAGCGTCGCCGAGGACGGTCGGCTGATCGCTCGGAACCGCGGCGCGCAGTCGCTGATCGCGACGTTCGAGGACGAGCCCTACCGCGCTCCGTTCTCGGGCAACGTGATCGAGCTCTGCCCCGTCGGCGCGCTCACGTCGACGCAGTACCGCTTCCAGGCGCGGCCGTGGGAGATCCAGGACGTCCCGACCGTGTGCGGGCTGTGCCCGGTCGGCTGCAACGTCCACGCCACGACGCGCGAGGGAAGGGTGAAGCGCATCATCTCGCGGAACCACCCGGAGGTCGACGGCGGCTGGCTCTGCGACAAGGGGCGCTTCGCCTACGGCCACCTGGAGGCTCCCGACCGCATCACGGACCCGCTGCGTCGTGTGCGCCGGCGTGGCTTCGAGACCATCTCCTGGGAGACCGCGCTCGACGAGGCCGAGGCCCTGCTCCGCCGGGCGGGGAGCAGAATCGTCACCGCCCTCTCGGGCTCGGAGACGGTCGAGCAGGCGTACGCGCTCGCGAAGCTGCTCCGGCAGGGGCTCGGAGCGCACACGGCGGTGCTGCCGGAGGAGACGAGCCACGCGCTCGACCCGTTCAGGGCGCCGCTCTCGGCGATCGGCGCCGCCGAGCTCGTCGTCGTCGTCGGCGACGACCCAGTCGCCGAGCGGGCGCCCATCGTCGACCTCTGGGTTCGGACCGCGCGCCGTCGGGGCGCCGAGGTCGTCACGATCGGCCCCGCCGGCGACCTGCACGCCGCTCCCGCGAGCGCCGAGCAGACCTGCCGCGAGCTCGGCGAGAGCGGCAGCGCGCTCGGCGAGCGCCTTCGCGCCGCCGAGCGCGGGATCCTGATCTGGTCGGGGGCCGGTGGACAGGGCGGGGCGCACCTCGCGGTGCTCGCCGAGCGGCTCGGGCTGGAGTCGAAGCCGGGCTCGGGCGCTTTCCACCTGCCCCGCACGCCGAACGGCCGCGGCGTCGTGGACGCATGGAGCGCCGCCGCCGACGCGGACGCCGAGGATCCACACCCGATCGGCCTGCTCGTCGTCTCCGGCGACGAGGCCGCCGCCGACCCGAGCGTCCGCTCGCTCGCCGAGCAGGCGGAGGCGGTGCTCGCGCTGACGATGTTCCATGGCCTCGCCGTCGGCTGGGCCGACCTCGTTCTCCCGGGGACGAGCTACCTCGAGCGGGACGGGACCTACGTGAACCTGGAGGGGCGCCTGCAGCGGCTGCGGAGAACGGCGATCCCGGCGGCGCCCGACGAGCTCGTCTGGCTCTCGCAGCTCGCCGGCCGCTTCGACGTGTCCATCTCTCCCTATCCGGCCGTGGTCTTCGACGAGATCTCGCCCCTCGCCTTCGGCGGCCTGCCCTTCGGGGAGATCGGGGAGAGAGCGCCGCTTCCCGAGCGCGGCCCCGCCGCAGAGCGGCCGGCGCTCGAGCACCCTCTCCCGATCCCGCTACGGGGTCGAGGCCAGCTGCGCCTCGTCACGTACCGGCCGCTCTTCTCCGGGGCTGCGGTCGAGCGTGTGCCCGAGCTGCAGTTCCAGCGGCCCGCGGCCGAGGTGGAGCTCTCGAGCGAGGACGCCTCGGCGAGGGGAGTCGCGTCGGGAGACACGGTGACGGTGCGCTCGAACGGCACGTCGCGCTCGCTCCGGGCGCGCGTCGACGGGCGGCTCACGCTCGGCGTCGTCCGGATCGCGAACGAGCACGCCGAGGGTCTGTACGGCAACGTCGAGGTCGCGAGGGCCTGATGTCCGAGCCCTGGTGGATCAGCCTGATCAAGGCCTTCGTGATCATCAACCTGTTGCTCGTGACGTTCGCGTACCTGACGCTGATCGAGCGCAAGACGATGGGCCGGATGCAGCTCCGCTACGGCCCGAACCGCGCGGGGCCGTTCGGCCTGCTGCAGCCGGCAGCCGACCTGCTGAAGCTGATCCGCAAGGAGAGCTTCTTCCCCGCGGCCGCGATCGACCTGCCCTACATCCTCGCGCCCGTCCTCTCGGCCTTCACCGCGCTGACCGCCTTCGCCGTCATCCCCTTCGGCGCCGGCTGGCATGTCTGGCGCTGGGACGTGACCGGGCAGATCGTCGACGTGCCGATCGCCCTGATCCTCATCTTCGCGCTCGGCTCGGTCGGCATCTACGGCTTCATCGTCGGCGGCTGGGCGTCCGAGTCGAAGTACTCGCTGCTCGGATCGATGCGCACCTGCGCGCAGCTCGTCTCCTACGAGGTCTCCCTCGCGCTGAGCGTTCTCGGCGTCGTTCTGATGGGGCAGTCGCTCTCGCTCACCGAGATCGTGGCCAAGCAGGGCGCGACCACGTGGTTCGTGATCCCGCAATTCGTCGGCTTCGTCGTCTTCTTCATCGGCGGGATCGCCGAGACGAGCCGCGCGCCCTTCGACTTGCCCGAGGCCGAGCAGGAGCTCGTCGCCGGTTACCACACGGAGTACAGCGGCATGCGCTGGGGACTCTTCCAGATGGCCGAGTACATCAACCTGATCACGCTGTCCGCGTTGATGGTGACTCTCTTCTTCGCCGGCTGGCACGGTCCCTGGGCTCCACTCGGGCCGCTCTGGTTCCTGCTCAAGCTGTTCGCGATCCTCTTCGTCTTCATCTGGCTGCGGACGACGCTGCCGCGCCTGCGCTACGACCAGCTGATGCGCTTCGGCTGGAAGGTGCTGCTGCCCGTGGCCACGCTCAACGCCGTCGTCACGGCCTTCCTGGTGGTCTTGATTCGATGAAAGTGCTACCGCACTTTCATCGATCCTCGGTTTGTCCCTTCGCTTCGCTCGGGAGACCTGGATGAGTCCTCAGCCCATCGGGTCGCTGAAGGGGTTCGGCGTTACGTTCCGGCAGATCTTCAAGAAGCCGATCACGCAGCAGTACCCGGAGGTCAAGCGCCCGGTCTACCCGCGCTTTCGGGGCCGGCACCGGCTCTGGCGTCACGAGAACGGGCTCGAGAAGTGCGTGGGCTGCTCGCTCTGCGCGGCCGCCTGCCCGGCAGACTGCATCCGCGTCGTCGCCGCCGAGAACACCGCCGACAACCGGGTCTCCGCCGGCGAGCGCTACGCGCGCATCTACGAGATCAACCTCAGCCGCTGCATCTTCTGCGGCTACTGCGAGCTCGCCTGCCCGTTCGACGCGATCACACTCGGCAACGAGTACGAGATCTCCGAGTACTCGCGCGACGACCTGATCTACACGAAGGACATGCTGCTCGCCAAGCCGATCAAGAAGGTTCCGGTCGCAGACCGGGATCTCTACGACACGCCGATCCCCTACTACCAGACGACTTCCTGACGTGCTGCTCGCGAGCTTCGGCAACTTCCTCGTCTGGGTCGTGTGGATCGCCGCCGCCTTCGCCTGCCTCGGCTCGGGCGTCGCCGTGGTCAGCTTCACGAACCCGTTCTACTCCGCGCTCGCGCTGATCGGGAACCTGGGCTCGCTCGCGGTGCTCTACCTGCTCCTCGCCGCCGAGTTCGTCGCCGCGGCTCAGGTGCTCGTGTACGCGGGCGCCGTGATGGTCATGTTCCTGTTCGTGATCGCCTACCTCGGCGGCCAGGCCGACGCGCCGTGGGCCGGCGGGCCGAGCTGGCAGACGATCGGCGCCGTCGGCGCGGCCGCGGCCCTCCTCGTCGAGGTGGTCGTCGCGATCGGTCTCAAGGCCGGCGGCCGGCTGTCGGACGAGGCCGACGTGAGGCGCTCGTTCGGCGGGCCCGCGCAGATCGGCCGGCTCTTCCTGACCGACCACCTGCTCGCCTTCGAGATCACCTCCGTCGTGCTGCTGGCGGCGGCGGTCGGAGGCGTCGTCCTCGGCGCGCACGCGCGCCGCGGCGAGTGGGGCAGCGCGGCGCCCGAGCGTCGGAGGACGACGTAGTGCCGGGCCCGACCGTCACCTGGTACCTCGCCGTCTCGGTCGTCCTCTTCGCCACCGGCGTGCTCGGCGTGCTGCTGCGGCGGAGCCCGCTGATCGTCCTGCTCTCGCTCGAGATCATGCTGAACGGGGCGAACCTGGCGCTGATCGCCTTCTCCCGGTACCAGGGTCGCGGCGACGGACAGATCTTCGCGCTCTCGGTGATGGCGGTCGCGGCCTCCGAGGTCGTCGTCGGGCTCGGGCTGATCGTCGCGCTGGCGCGGCGGAAGGTCGCCCTCGACGTCGACAAGCTGACGACGCTGCGCGGCTGACCCATGATCACGACGTCCGCCTGGGTCTGCCTGCTGTCGCCGCTCGTCGCGTGCCTCGCGATCGCCCTCGCGGGCAACCGCATCTCCCGCCGAGGCTCCGGCTACCTGGCGACGGGGGCCGTCGCGCTCTCGTTCGCGGCTGCGGTCGTCGCCTTCGTCGGGCTCCTCGGCGAGCAGCCCGACGAGCGCTCGCACCTGTCCACCGCCTGGACGTGGCTCGGAGGAGGCTCGTACCACTCCGGCCTCAGCGTCCTCGTCGACCCGCTGAGCGTGTTCATGATGCTCGTCGTCAGCGGAGTCGGCTCGCTCATCGTCGCGTACTCGCTCGGATACATGGACGGCGACGACGAGGAGCGGCGCTTCTTCGCCTACATGGCGCTCTTCGTCTTCTCCATGCTGCTGCTCGTGCAGGGCGGCAACCTGCTGCTCCTGCTCGCGGGGTGGGGGATGGTCGGTCTCTCGTCGTACCTCCTGATCGGGTTCAACCAGCGTCGCCCGCAGGCGATCGCGGCGGCCAAGAAGGCGTTCGTGATGAACGCGTTCGGCGACGCCACGATGGTGCTCGCCCTCTTCCTGCTCGTCCAGCACACGGGCACCCTCGACTTCGCCGCCACGTTCGAGCGCGCCCAGGGGCTCGCCTCGAACCACTGGGTCGTGAACCTCGTCGCGCTCGGGCTGCTCGGCGGCGCGGTGGCCAAGTCGGCTCAGCTTCCCCTGCAGACCTGGCTTCCCGACGCGATGGAGGGCCCGACGCCGGTCAGCGCGCTCATCCACGCCGCGACGATGGTCACCGCCGGCGTGTACCTGATCGTGCGCGCGCATCCCCTGTTCGAGCTGGCTCCCACGGTCGAGGACCTGGCCGCCGGCCTCGGCGCGGCCACCATCCTCCTCGCCGGCCTGATCGCGCTCGTGCAGACGGACGTCAAGCGCGTGATCGCCTACTCGACGATGTCCCAGATCGGCTACATGTTCCTCGGCGCCGGGCTCGGCTCGTACGCGAACGGGATGTTCCATCTGCTCACGCACGCGTTCTTCAAGGCGCTGCTCTTCCTCGCCGCCGGACTGGTCATCCACGCCCTCGCGGGCGAGCAGGACATGCGGCGCATGGGCGGCCTTAGACGTCTGATGCCGAGGACGTGGCTCGCCTTCCTCGTCGGCGCGCTGGCGCTCGTCGGCGTCCCCCCGTTCTCGGGCTTCTTCTCGAAGGACTCCATCCTGGCCGCGGCGCTCGACCACGGCACGTACGGCTACGTTCTCTGGGCAGCCGGGCTCGGCGGGGCGCTCCTGACCGGCCTCTACACCTTCCGGATGCTCTTCCTCGTCTTCGGCGGCGAGCCGTCCCCGTTCGTGCGCGAGCACCACCACGCGCACGAGGGCAAGGAGGGGCCGCTCTCGATGACCGCGACCGTGGCCGTACTCGCGGTGCTCGCGACCGTCGGCGGCTGGATCCAGCTCGCCGGGGTCTGGACGCCCGTCTCGGACTGGCTGTTTCCGGTGGCGGAGCCACTCGTCGAGGCGACGGGCAGGCAGGAGGCGATCTCGAGCGTGCTGGCGGTGGGCCTCGGCCTGCTCGGCGCCGCGATCGCCTGGTGGATCTACGCCGCCCGCCGCGGGCGCGTCCCGCGCCTCAGGGCCGTGCGCACCCTGCTCGAGCGCAAGTTCTACTTCGACGAGGCGTACGACCTCGTCTTCTACTGGCCGGCCGCCGCCATCTCGCGGGCCTGGGGAAGCCTGGTGGAGGGGCCGCTGGTGGGCGGCGCCGGCGCGGGTCTCGGCCAGGCCACGCGCGGTGCCGGCAGGCTCACCGCCCGGGCGCAGACCGGCCTCCTGCGCAGCTACGCCCTCGCCATCGCCGCCTCGCTCGCCGTCCTCGCGGTCGTCTTCATCTCCGTGCGATGACGACCGCGCTCATCTTCCTTCCCGTCTCCGGCGCGCTGCTCGTGTGGCTCGTGCCGATGCCGCGGGCCTGGGTCGGCTCCACGGCGCTCCTCGTCAGCCTCGCCGAGGTCGCACTCTGGATCGCGGCGGTCGCAGGCTTCGGGTTCGGCAGCTCCGGCCTGCAGCTCGAGGATCGCGCGAGCTGGTTCTCCGACCTGCACGTCTCCTACCACGTCGGCCTGTACGGCTTCTCGCTCTGGCTCGTCGGGCTGACGGCCGTCGTCCTCGCCGCCTCGGTGGGCTACGCCTGCTCGGCGGGGCGGGACCGCCCGCGCGCGTACTACGGCCTGATGCTCCTCCTCACGGGAGCAATCGTCGGCGTCTTCGCGGCCCAGGACCTGTTGCTCTTCTACGCCTTCTTCGAGGCGATGCTGATCCCGCTCTACGTGCTCGTGGGCGTCTGGGGCGGGGCCGGTCGGATCGACGCCACCCTCAAGTTCGTCCTCTACACGATGGCAGGCTCGCTCCTGATGCTCGCGTCGATCATCGTCTTCGGGCTCTCGCAGGGGACGTTCGACCTCGTCGACTCGGGCACGAGCGGGAGCGCCTGGCTGTTCCTCGGCTTCGCCTTCGCCTTCGCGATCAAGGCACCGCTGTTTCCGTTCCACGGCTGGCTCCCCGACGCGTACCGTGAGTCGTCGCCCGAGGTCGCGGCCGTGCTCTCGGGCGTGGTCTCGAAGGCGGCGGCCTTCGGCTTCCTCCGGATCGCGATCGCGAAATTCCCGGGCCCGACCGACGACTTCCGCCTTCCGATCCTCGTGCTCGCCGCGATCGGCCTCGTATACGGCTCGCTGCTCGCCTTCCGGGCTCCCGACATGCGCGGCGTGATCGCCTACTCGAGCCTCGCCCAGATGGGGTTGATCACGCTCGGCCTGTTCGCCGCGAACGATCTCGGCTTCGACGGCGCGGTCCTGCAGATGGTCAACCACGGGCTGATCTCGGGCGCCCTGTTCCTGCTCGCAGGCTCCGTCGAGCGTCGCACCGCGACGGGCGAGCTCTCGCGGCTCGGCGGGTTGGCGCGCGGGCGGCCGGCGCTCGCGACCGTGCTCCTGACCGTCGGGGTGATCGCGCTCGCGGTGCCGCTCTCGAGCGCGTTCGCGGGAGAGTTCCTCATCCTCGCCGGCGTGTTCCGGCAAGGGTGGATCTGGGCGGTGCTCGGCGCCGGCTCGATCGTGCTCGCGGCGATGTACGTGCTCCGCCTGATCTCGGCTGTCCTCCACCGCGGGGTCGGTCGAGCCGTTCCGGAGCAGACGCTCGACCTGCGGCCGGCCGAGCTCGGCATCCTCGTACCGCTCGTCGCGTGTCTCCTCGCGCTCTCGGCGTGGCCCGCCGCCGTGAGCGAGCACTCCTTCGCGGGAGACCGGCCGGCCCGCGACGTCGCGAGCGGCTTCCGGGCGCCGGGCGAGGAGTTGACCGCGAAGGGGGCGCTGCCGTGATCCGCACGCCGCACGTCGACTGGTTCGCGCTCACACCGGTACTCGCGTTGCTCGGCGCGGCAGGCGTTGCGTTGCTCGGCGCCGTGCTCGTGCCACGTGGTGTGCGCAAGCCGTTCTCGGCCCTCGTGTGCGCCGGCGGCTTCGCGACGGCGATCGTCTTCGCGGCGCTCGTCTACGCACGGAGCGCCGAGGGTCAGGGCGTGATCGCGGACTCGCTGCTGCGGGACCGCTTCGCCGCGCTTGCGCAGCTGATCGTCGCCGGCGCCGGGCTGCTCTGCGTCGGAATCTCCTACGGGGAGCGTACGCGCGGCGATCACGTCGGCGAGTACTACGCCCTGCTCGCGGCAGCCGGCGGCGGGATGGCCTTCCTCGTCGGCGCGGGCAACCTGATGACGCTCTTCCTCGCCCTCGAATGGTTCTCGATCTGCCTCTACGTGCTGTGCGCGATCGACGTCGACCTCGTCGGCTCGCTCGAGGCGGGACTCAAGTACCTCGTGGTCGGCAGCTTCGGCTCGGCGATCCTCCTCTTCGGCTCGGCGCTCGTGTACGGGGCGACCGGGCAGCTGTCGCTCGAGGGCATCTCCCGCGCCGTGTCGGCGCAGGGAATCTCGGACGACCCGCTCCTACTGGCGGGTCTCGCGATGCTGATCACGGGGCTCGGCTTCAAGGCGTCCGCCGCTCCCTTCCACATGTGGACGCCCGACGTCTACCAGGGCGCTCCGACGCCCGTGACGGCGTTCATGTCCGCGGCCACGAAGACGGTGGCGCTCGTCCTGACGCTCCGCGTGCTCGTGACGGCGTTCCCGCAGGAGGCGCACCTCTGGACGGTCACCCTCGCGGTGGTCGCCGTCGTCTCGCTCGTGGTCGGGAACCTCGCCGCTCTCGTGCAGCGGAACGTGAAACGGATGCTCGCCTACTCGTCCGTCTCCCACGCCGGCTTCATGCTCATCCCGATCGCCGCGGACAGCGCTCTCGGCGGGCGCGCGCTCCTCTACTACCTGATCCCCTACTCGGCCATGTCGCTCGGTGCCTTCGCAGTCGTCGCGGCGCGCGAGCGCGAGCTGGGGCGGCCGGTCACGCTCGAGAACCTCGCGGGGTTCGGATGGGAGCGGCCCTTCCTCGGGCTCTCGATGTGGGCGTTCATGCTCGGCTTCGCGGGCTTCCCCCTCACGGGCGGCTTCGTCGGCAAGTTCTACGCCTTCTCGGCGGCGTACCGGCACGGCTGGACGTGGCTCGTGATCGTCGGCGTGCTCGCAACGCTCGTCTCGCTCTACTACTACCTCGGCGTCGTCCGCGCGCTCTACCTGCGGCCGAGCGCCGAGCTACGGCTCGCGCCCGCCGGCGGCTCGCCGCCGCGCGAGGCCGTGCTCCAGGTGTCCGTCGCCGCGGCGCTCGTCGTCACGGTCGTCTCCTTCTTCGCCGTGCAGCCGATCATCGACGTTGCGAAGGACGCCGCCGGCTCGCTCCCCTTCTGACGACCGCTCCGAGGGCCCCGACGGTGTCAGGCACCGTCGCGAAACGTCCACAGAGCGACGAGTCGGAGCGCGCGAGGCCGCCTGCTGAGCGAAATTCGCGCCTGTGCGGCTGTGGACGGTCCGTCACGGTGCCAGACACCGTCACGAGATCGTCACGAGGTGTGCCGGGTCTGTGTCGATTCTTCCACGCGCGACGAGGCGCGGTCGTCCTAGCCGGACTCGGGCAGCGGGCGCGGCTCCGGAACCGGGCCGCCCTGCCGTACGAGCAGCACCTTCGCGAGCGGCTGCGGCAGCCACCAGTTCCAGTCGCCGAGCAGGCGCATGAGCGACGGCACGAGCAACGCCCGAATGACGGTCGCGTCGAAGATGATCCCGGCCGAGAGCCCGATCCCGAACTGCTTGATGTCCGTACCGGGGCTCGTCGAGAGCACGAAGAAGGTGAGACAGAGCACGAGCGCGGCGCTGGTCACGAGCTTGCCGGTCCGCGCGAGCCCGTACGAGACGGCGCGCCCCGTATCGCCCGTCTCGTCGTAGGCCTCGCGCATGCGCGTGAGCATGAACACCTCGTAGTCCATCGAGAGCCCGTAGAGGAAGGCGAAGATCATCAGCGGGATCCACGCGATGATCGAGTCGGTCGCGTGCACCCCCCAGATCGCCTCGCTGCCGTGGCCCTGCTGGAAGATGAAGACGACGATCCCGTACGCGGCGCCGAGCGAGACGAGGTTCAGGACCACCGCCTTGAGCGGGAGGATCACCGAGCGGAACGCGCGCATGAGCAGCACGTACGTGAGCAGGATCACGAAGAGCAGGACGTACGGGAAGTTGCCGTACACGGCGTGCACGAAGTCGCGGTCCTCGGCAGCCACCCCGCCGAGCGTGAGCTTCGTGCCGCCGCCGACCTCGCGCTGCACGGCAGGCAGCACGGTGTCCTGCAGGCTCGAGATGGTCTTCCGCACCGGCTTCCTCGCTCCGTCCTCGGACGGGAACGCCTCGACGAGAGCGGCGTCGCCGCGACGCCAGGCCCTCGGCGCCACCGCGCCCGCGATTCCGGGAGTCGCGTCCAGCCTCCGCACGAGCAGGTCGAGCTTGGCCGGCCGCGCCCCGTTCTCCACCAGGATCTGGAACGGTTTGTGCACCCCGGCCGAGATGCCGGCCCGAGCGAGCTCGTCGCGACCGTCGATCGCGTCCCCGCGGCCTGGCAGGTCCTTCGCCTGGGCCTCGCTCGGATTGAGCTGCACGCCCGGGATGAGGAGAAGCGCCACGATCGCCGTGCCCGCGAGAGCGATGAGAGCCGGCCGGCGCATGACGAGGCGCGCCCAGCCGTTCCAGAAGCCGGCCTCGGCGTCGGAGCCCTCGACGATCCGCCGCGGCATCACGCGCAAGCTGTTGATTCGGTGCCCGAGCAGCGCGAGCATCGCCGGGAGCAGCGTGATCGCCGCAAGCACGGACACGGCCGGGATGAGCATGCCGCCGATCCCGATCGAGCGGATGAACGGCAGCGGCAGGATGATCATGCTGAGCAGCCCGACCGCGACGGTGGAGCCGGAGACGATCACGGACCGTCCGGCGTGGCGCATCGTCGTGACGAGCGCCGACTCCACGTCCTCGCCGTGCCTGAGCTCGTCTCGGAAGCGGAAGATCATCAGCAGCGCGTAGTCGATCGCCACTCCGAGCCCGACGAGCGCGACGAGGAACTGGACGATGATCGAGACCTTCGTCACGTAGGTGAGCGCCCAGATGAGGGTGAAGGTGTTGAGGATGGAGGCCGCCGCGACGAGCAGAGGCATCGCGACCGCGGGCAGCGTCCCGAAGACGAAGAGCAGGATCACGAGCGCTCCGAGCCCGCCGAGCGCCGTCTCGGCGAGCACGCTCGGCCCTTCGCCGCCGCCGCTCGAGTCGGCGTACAGGGGGTCGCGCCCGGTCAGGTGCGCCTCGACGCCTTCGGGCACCTCGGCTTTCAGGGTCGCCCGCGTGGCGTCGAGGGTGGGCAGCGTCTCGAAGCCCGGCTCCCCAGCCGGGTAGATCTCGGCGAAGGTCGTGTGCCGGTCGCGCGAGACGTAGGCGTCGCTGCCCGTCGTGAAGTAGTCGCTGTAGCGCCCGCCCGGGTTCTCGGCGGCCGCCCTGGCGATCGCCCGCTTCAGCCCGGCCACCTTCGTCACGTCCCGCTCGGGTGTTGTCAGGACGACCACGAGCGGCGACTGCTCGCCGTTTCCAAACGTCTTCACGGCGCGCTGGTTCGCCTCCCATGCCGAGTAGCCGGGAATCGAGAACGACTCCAGCCAGCGGCTCGAGACCCGGCCGGCCGAGTAGCCGCCGAGCACCGTCAACACGATCCAGACGCCGATGACGGGCAGACGCCGACGTGCGACGAGGTGCGCGAGCCTTTCCAGCACCGGTCGAGCCTACGCGACGCGGGTGTAACGACGTGGTGTAGAGGCGACGCGCTGCCGGGGGACGTGCAGACCGAGAGCCACCAGCACCTGGGCGCCGTATAGCACCGCGCAGCCGACGAGCGCCGAGGTGCCGATCGCGGGCACGTCGGCGCCGACGCGGGCGGGCGCGCGGACGGCCGTCGCGAGCACGAGCAGCACCAGCGCGAGTGCCGAGAGCGTCGTCTGGACGCGCCCGAGCAGCTCCGCGGACGAGCGTGCGGCGGCGTCGACCAGCTCGCCGAAGAACGACAGCGCCGCCGCGGCGGCGGCGGGCACCGCTGCGAGCAGCAAGAGCGAGGCGAGCCCCCCGAGACCGGCTGCATCAGCGGTTAGCGCGAGCGCGACGAGCGCCGGCGGGATGGCTCGCATCAGCACGTCACTCGACAATTTCGCCACTGCGTCGGACGGCCCTGCGTTACGCTGACGCGCCTCCACGCCCCGCGAGAAAGCAAAGGAGACCATGCCGACCACGACCCTGACCTGGCTGGGCCACTCGGCCTTCCGAATCGAGACTCCCGGGGGCGAGCGCGTCTACATCGATCCCTTTCTCACCGGCAACCCGGCGTGCCCGGACGCCGAACGCGCCCCTGAGCGCGTCGACCTGATCGCGCTCACCCACGGCCACGACGACCACCTCGGCGACACCGTCGAGCTCTGGCGGGAGCACCGGCCGCGGGTGGTGGCCCTGCTCGAGCTGCGCCGTTGGCTCGAGGGCAAGGGAGTGGAGGGAGCGTCCGGCAACGATCCGAACAAGGGCGGCACGGTCGATGCCGGCGGCGTACGGATCACCCTCACGAACGCCTTCCATTCGAGCAGCATCGAGAACACCTACACGGGCGAGGCGGCCGGGCTCGTGCTCGAGCTCGAGGACGGGCCGACGCTGTACTTCGCCGGCGACACCTGCGTGTTCGGGGACATGCAGCTGATCGGCCGCATCTACGCACCGGACGTCGCAGTTCTGCCCATCGGCGGCCACTACACGATGGGGCCGCGCGAGGCAGCCGTCGCGCTCGAGCTGCTCGGAGTGCCGCGCTGCGTCCCCTGCCACTTCGGCACCTTCCCGCTGCTCAGCGGGACACCCGCGCAGCTGCGCGAGCTCGCTCCCGAGGTCGAGATCGTGGACCTGGAGCCGGGCGGGACGCTCGAGTTGTGAGAGAACGCTGGTTCGGAGCGAGCGGCATCCGCGTGCCGGAGGTGGCGGTCGAGGGCGACGATGCGATTCCCGTCGCGCCCGAGCCGCTCGTCGTGGACGACGTCACCGACGCCCGCCGGCTCCAGAGGGCCCATGCCGAGGGCCGGCCGGTCGTCGTCAGGGCCGACACCGCAGCCGCGGTGAAGCTCGCGCTCGCGCGGCCCGAGGTCTCCTGTGTCCTCGTTCCAGCGCGCGCCCGCGAGCTGCTCGACCTCGACCTGACCGAGCTGACCTATGGCTAGGCTAGGGCGCTGTCGAGCGACTGACAGAGACGCGCTAGCGGTCTCCGGGCAGGCGCACGCCGGCGGC
>JBBSIG010000055.1:0-13269 GCA_038232215.1 Gaiellales bacterium
CGCGTTCTCGATGAAGTTCGCGTGCCGCGGGGAGATCCTGGCCCCGCCGATCCGATGGCCCTTCAGGCCGCACGCCTCCAGCAGCCTGCCCGCCGAGAGCTCGTGGGCGGGGTTCTTGAACACGCTCCCGAAGGTTCGCCGGTTGGTGGGCTGCGCCGCCTCCCGCCTCGCCTGGAGCTCGGCCACCGTCTCCCTGATCT
This sequence comes from Gaiellales bacterium, assembly GCA_038232215.1. Taxonomy (GTDB): domain Bacteria; phylum Actinomycetota; class Thermoleophilia; order Gaiellales; family Gaiellaceae; genus JBBSIG01. Next base: position 201 of record JBBSIG010000055.1, read on the forward strand.
CGTCGATCGGCCGCGGCCGGAGCCGGTACTCGACCAGAGCGACGACCTCGCCGCGCCGCAGGCTCGAGCGCCGGTAGCTCAGGCCGAGCTCCGCCGGTGTGCGCCAGCCGACGCCGTCGCGGTCGACGACGAGCGCGCGCTCGAGGATTCCGGCCCAGTCGCCGCCGTAGGCACCGGCGTTCATCCAGACCCCCCCACCCGCCGTGCCGGGGATCGCGCAGGCGAACTCGAAGCCGCCGAGCCCGGCCGCCCGAGCGCGGTGCAGGCAGACCGCGTTCGTCGCGCCCCCACCGGCGACCAGCCGCTCGCCACGAGCCTCGGCGCGTGCCAGCTCCCCTGTCAGCCTCAGCACCAGCGCCTCGACGCCCTCGTCGGCGACGAGCAGGTTGGATCCGAGGCCGATCACGGCGACCTCGAGCCGCTGCCGTCCCGCCCAGGCGACGGCTTCGTGGAGCTGCTCGAGCGTCTCGGGGCGCGCGAAGGCGCGCGCGGGCCCACCCGTACCGAGCGTCGTGAAACGGGCGAGCGAGACGCCTTCCTCGATCGTCACGCGAGCAGCTCCAGCAGAAGAGGTCCGGCGCGCTCGACGTCGCCCGCGCCGACCGTCAGCGCCAGGTCGCCGGCCCTGGCTCGCCGGGCCACGAAGCGAGCCGCCTCCTCGAGCTCGGGCAGCCAGCCGACCGTCATGCCGGGGCGATGCTCGGCGACCGCGTCCACGACGAGCTTGCCCGTGACGCCGGCGAGGGGGCGCTCGCGCGCCGCGTAGATCTCCGTGACGCAGACAACGTCGGCGGCCGCGAGCGCGGAGCCGAGCTCCTCGGCTAGGTGCCGCGTGCGCGAGTAAAGGTGCGGCTGGAAGAGAGCGAGCACCCGACCGGTCGCCAGCTCACGAGCGGTCGCGAGGACGGCAGCCAGCGCCGTCGGGTGGTGGGCGTAGTCGTCGTACACGCTGACGCCCCTCGCCTCGCCCACGAGCTGCAGGCGGCGCGCGACGCCGCGAAACTCGGCGAGCACCGGAATCGCCTCCTCGCGGCTCACGCCGAGCAGCTCGAGCGTGGCGAGCGCCGTCGCGGCATTCCGGCGGTTGTGCTCTCCGGGAACCGCCAGCTCGACGCCGACCGGCTCGAGCCGGTCGCCGCGGACGACCTCGGGCACGCTCGCGAGCCACTGCTCGAACAGCGCCTCGAGCTCCGCGAGCGAGCCGAACTCGGCGTGGTGGTCGAGCTCGACGTTCGTCACGGCGGCGACCTGCGGGCGGAGCGACGCGATCGTGCGGTCCGACTCGTCGCCCTCGACGACGAGCCAGCCGCGGCCCGCCCGCGCGTTGCCCCCGAGCTGCGGAATCTCGCCGCCGATCGCGAAGGCCGGGTCGCGCCCGAGGCGCTCGAGGCAGAAGGCGATCATCGCCGCGGTCGTCGTCTTTCCGTGCGCGCCCGCGACGACGACCGTCGGGCGCAGCGAGACGAGCTCCGTCAGCAGCTCGGCTCGCGTGGTCCCGGCGATCTGGCCTGCGTACGCGCTCGAGACAACCACCTCCCAGCCCTCCGGCGCCCACGGCTTCGGGCCGATCTCGATCGACACTCCCGCCAGTTGGCTCGCGTAGGGCGTCTCGGTGCGGTCCCAGCCCCCCACCTCGGCTCCCCACGCACGGGCGAGCTGCGCGTAGGCCGAGAGGCCCGCTCCGCCGATGCCGACGAACCACAGCCGGCGCCCGCGAAGGGTCTCGCCGCCGCTCGGTTCAGCCTGCGGCGGCAAGGGCGAGCAGCTCCTCGGCGATCCGCTCGGCGGCTCCCGGCCGGGCCGCCGAGGCCATCGCCGCCCCCATGGCGGCCAGCCGATCCGGGTCGGCGAGCAACGTGCTCACGAGGGCAGGGACCGTCTCCAGCTCCGACTCGGGTACGACGACCGCGCCCCCGGCCTGCTCGAAGAAGCGGGCGTTCTTCGTCTGGTGGTCGCCCGTGGCATGGGGATAGGGAACGAGGATCGCGGGGCGACCCGCAGCCGCGATCTCCCACACCGAGCCACCCGCGCGCGCGAGGATCAGATCGGAGGCCGACAGGGCCGCCCCGAACTCCTCCGTCGCCGGGAGCAGGCGGTAGTCGGCACGCGTCACGCGAGCTCGCAGCTCCGCGTAGTCGCGCTCACCGGAAAGATGGAGAACGGCCGCACCGGCGGAGCCGAAGCGTCGGATCGCGAGCTCGTTGAGGCTGTGGGCGCCCGCGAGGGCGCCGAAAACGCCCAGCACCGGGCCCTCCGGCGGGAGCCCGAAGAGCGCGCGAGCCCGATCGCGCGGCACAGGTCGCGAGCGGGCCGGCAGTGGCCGCCCGGCAACCGAGTACTTCGACGCCGAGCGGTCCTCGAGCTCGTACGCGAGAAAGACGCGGCGCGCGAACGGGGCGGCAAGCCGGTTTGCGAGGCCGAGGCGCGCGTCCGCCTCCAGCAGCGCCGCCGGGATCCGCCGGGTCGCCGCGGCCAGCACCATCGGCCCGGCCACGTAGCCGCCGCCGCCGAGGACGATGTCCGGCCGCCTCCTCTCGAGTATGCGACGGCACGCGAGCGGGGCCCTCGCGGCGAGGAGCAGGGCGCGCGCGAGCGCGGCACCCGGCCGCCGGGGAAAGCCCGAGATACGGAAGGCGTCGAAGGGAAAGCCCGCCTCAGGAACGAGCTGCGCCTCGACCCGATCCGGCGAGCCGGCGAACGTCACCCGCGCGCCGCGGTCGCGCAGCGCCTCCGCGACTGCGAGCGACGGCAGGACGTGGCCCGCCGTCCCGCCGGCTGCGATCAGGCACGCTGGCTGTCCGTCGTGCTGCATGTCCACCGGCGATGTTAAGGAGGATGCCGACGGACAGGAGCTCGACCACGAGGCTCGAGCCGCCGTAGGAGACGAACGGCAGCGGAATCCCCGTCAGCGGCGCCAGGCCGAGCACGGCCGCGAGATTGATGGTCGCCTGACCGCACACGAGGGCGGTGAGCCCCGCCGCGAGCCGCTTGCCGAACGGGTCGCGGCAGCGGAGCGCGACGCGCAGGCCCGCGTAGGCGAAGGCGGCGTAGGCCGCGATCACGGCGATCGCGCCCACGAGGCCGAGCTCCTCGCCGACGACGGCGAAGATCATGTCGGTGTGCGCCTCGGGCAGGTAGAAGATCTTCTGCACGCCCTGGCCGAGACCGACGCCGAAGAAGCCCCCCGAGCCGAGCCCGATCGCAGCCTGGACGGTCTGGAAGCCGGCGCCCTGCGCGTCGTTCCAGGGATCGAGGAAGCTGAAGATCCGCGCTCGCCGATACGGCTCGACCCAGATCGCTGCGAGACCGAGCGCGACGGTGATCGCCATGGCGAACGAGAGCGTTCGGATCGGCGTGCCCGCGATCAGGAGCATCGCTCCGATCATCACGACGAGCGCGATCGAGGTTCCGAGATCCGGCTCGACGAGGATGAGCGCACAGAAGAGACCGGTCAGGAGACCGACCGGGCGGGCGAGCTGACCGAGCGATCGCGGCTTGTGGCGGGCCAGGTACGCCGCGGCCCAGAGAGCGAGCGAGAGCTTCGCGAGCTCCGAGGGCTGGAACGCGGCCGGCCCGACCGAGATCCAGCGCCGGGCACCGTTCACCTGCGTGCCGAGCACGAGGACCGCCGTGCAGAGGACGAGGCTCACGAGCACGAAGGCCGGGGCGAGCGTGCGCAGCCGACGATAGTCGACCTGTGAGGCGCCGATCAGCAGCGCGAGCCCGAGCACGGCGTACGTGCACTGGCGCACGAGGTACGACATCGGGTCGCCGTTCCCGATCGCCGCCGATGCCGAGGTCGCGCTGTAGACCATTACGAGCCCGAACGCCGTCAGCCCGAGCGTGACGAGGATGAGCAGGTGGGTCTCGAGGCGCCCACCCCTCATCTCGGCAGCTCGCCGACAAGGCGCCGAAACGTGTCCCCGCGTTCCTCGAAGTCACGGAACTGGTCGTAGCTCGCGCAGGCCGGAGACAGGAGGACGACCTCGCCCGGCCGGGCGAGCGCGGCGGCGCTGCGAACGGCTGCTGTGAGCTCACCGTCCCGCTGGTAGCGGACTCCGGCCGCGTCGAGAGCCGTCGCGAGCGCGTCCGTCGCCTCGCCGATCAGGTGGACGGAGCGAACGTTCGGCCCCAGCAGCGCGGCCAGGGAGCCGAAGTCCTCCCCCTTGAGCGACCCGCCGAGGACGAGGTGCAGGCCGTCGTCCGCGTAGGTGAGGAGCGCCGGCCGGGCGGCGGCGACGTTCGTCGCCTTCGAGTCGTTGACGTAGCGGACTCCCCGTCTCTCGGCGACGAGCTCGAGCCGGTGCGAGACGCCCTGGAACTCGCGCAGGCCCCGGGCGATCGCGGCGTCGCCGATCCCGGCCGACCGCGCGGCCGCAGTCGCCGCCGCGGCGTTCGCCCGATTGTGCGGGCCGGGCAGCAGCGGCTCCGCGGGCAGGGCGTCGTCGGGCGAGAACTCGACTCGCCTCCCGTCCCCGGGCACGTCGCCGAACCCGCGGGGCACGATCGCGACGTCGCCCTCCTCCTGATTCTCGAACACGCGGAGCTTCGCCTCGCGGTACGCGGCGAGATCGCCGTGCCGGTCGAGATGGTCGGGCTCGACGTTCAGCAGCACGGCGACACGCGGCCGGAGCGTCTCGACGTCCTCCAGCTGGAAGCTCGAGAGCTCGCACACGATCCAGGTGTCCGCGGAGATCTCTCCGACGAGCGCGGTCAGCGGCCTCCCCACGTTCCCCGCCACGGCGACCGCCCGGCCGGCGCGCAGGAACATGACCCCGAGCAGCTCGCTCGTCGTCGTCTTGCCGTTCGTCCCGGTCACGCCGAGCAGCGGATTCGCGAGCAGGCGGGCGCCGAGCTCGACCTCGCTCCAGACCGGGAGCCCGCGCCCGCGGGCCGCGGTCACGAGCGGCGCGTCTCCCGGCACGCCGGGGCTCTTGACGACGAGGTCAGCGGTGTCGAGCAGCGAGTCGTCCTCCCTTCCGAGCCGGACTTCGACGCCCAGCTCGGCAAGCCTGCCCGCGTCGGCCTCTGCCGAGCGGTCGCACGCCGTGACCCGCACGCCGCTCCGCGCGAGCGCCGTCGCCGCGGCGTGACCCGAGCGCGCGAGCCCGATCACGAGCACCCGCGCCGGCAGGCTCATCGGAACTTGAGCGCGTACCGGTAGTAGAGAGCGAAGCCGACCGCGCACAGGATCGCGCAGACGATCCAGAAGCGCACCATGATCTTCGTCTCGGACCACGCCTTCATCTCGAAGTGGTGGTGGATCGGCGCCATCAGGAACACACGCCGACCGAGGTACTTGAACGAGAAGACCTGGATCATCACGGAGAGCGCCTCGACGACGAAGATGCCCCCGATCAGCAGGAGCAGGAAGACCGTGTTCGTCATGATCGCGAAGCCGGCGAGCGCTCCCCCGAGCGCCATCGACCCCGTGTCTCCCATGATGACCTCAGCCGGGAAGGCGTTGTACCAGAGAAAGCCGATCGTGCCGCCGATCAGCGCGGCGCCGAGAATGGAGAGGTCCAGCTTGTCCACGTCGCGGAGGCCTGGCTCGGTGCTCGACCGGATGAACGCGATGACGTTGATCGACGTGAACGTGAAGACGGCGATGATGCCGGTGCCGGCGGCGAGCCCGTCGACGCCGTCGGCGAGATTGACCGCGTTCGCGAAGCCGGCGATCACGAGGAACAGCAGGCCGTACCAGGCCCACGAGAGCTCGAGGCTGCCGATCGCGGGGATGTAGACCGCCGTCTTCATCCCGCGGTGGTCGGCCACGAGCGCGACGCCGACCGTGATCCCCGCGAGCAGGATCAGCTTCCAGCGGCCGGAGAGTCCGAGCGACCTGCGATGGCGCAGCTTGATGAAGTCGTCCGCGAAGCCGATCGCCCCGCACGCGAGCATCACGAACAGCACGGTCAGGCCCGGCGTTCCGAAGCGGCTGAGCAGCAGAAAGGCAGTGGCCGCGGAGACGAGCATCAGCAGTCCGCCCATCGTCGGCGTGCCCTGCTTGGTCAGGTGCCGCGCGGGCCCGTCCTCGCGGATGGGCTGGCCGAACTCGTTGCGCCGCAGGAACTCGATGAACTTCGGGCCCACGACGATAGAGATCACCATCGCCACGACCCCGGCTATCAGGACGCGTGTCATCTACGCGACGAGCGCCTCCGCGACGGCGTCGAGACCCATCGCGCGCGATCCCTTGACGAGGACGACGTCGCCCGGCTCGACGAGCGACGGAAGCAGCGCCAGGGCCTCGTCGAGCGCCGGGACCCACGTCGCGCGTCGAGACGGAGAGGCGCCCTCGACGTAGTGCGCCGCGAGCGAGCCGACCGCCACCAGGAGATCCACGTCCGCGGCTGCGCCGATCTCGCGATGGTAGGCGGGCGCGCCGGGCCCGAGCTCGGTCATGTCGCCGAGCACGGCGACCGTGCGACGCCCGTCCGCGCGCGCGGCGAGCGTCGCGAGCGCCGCGCGCATCGAGATCGGATTGGCGTTGTAGGAATCGTTGATCAGGAGACCTCCGCCCGCGAGCTCGACCTCCTCCCCGCGCCAGCGCGAGAGCTCGACCTCGATCCGCCTAGGCAGCGGGAGCCCCAGCGCGTCGGCCGCCACGACGGCGGCGAGCGCGTTCTCCGCCTGATGGCGTACCGTCAGGCTCAGCTCGACGGTTACCCTCCGGCCGGCCAGTGCGAGCACGAGCGTCGCGCCGCGGTCCGAGGCGTCGGCCGACTCGAGCGTGTACTCGCCGCCGGGCCCGAAGCGCCGCACCTCGACGTCGCCGCGCCCCAGGTACGGCTCCAGCTCGGGCACCCCCGAAGGCACCACCGCGATCCCACCCCGGGGGAGCGCATCGATCAGCTCACCCTTCGCGCGCGCGACCCCGGCCAGCGAGCCGAGCACCTCCAGGTGCACCGGCCCGATCGTCGTCACGACCCCGAGCTCCGGCCGGGCGAAAGCGGCGAGGGCGGCGATCTGACCGAGCCCGCGGGTACCCAGCTCGAGGATGCAGATCTCGGTGTCCGGCTCCAGGCGGCAGAGCGTCAGCGGCACGCCGAGCTCGTTGTTGAAGCTGTGCTCGGCCGCGACGACGCGCGCGCTCGAGCGGCAGACCGCCGCGAGGATGTCCTTCGTCGACGTCTTGCCCATCGAGCCCGTGATGCCGACGACTCGTGCGGCACTCCGGTCGCGGACGGCGCCGCCGAGGGCCGCGAGGGCGGCAGGCGGTTCGTCGGGCACGAGCGCGGCCGCCGCGCCCAGGGCGAGCGCCTCGGCCGCAAACGCCGCTCCCGCCCCGACCGCGACGAACAGATCGCCGGGCCGGATCCGACGCGAGTCGATCTGGACTCCCGTGATGCTCTCGGCGTCCGGGGCGCGGGTGAGCGAGCCGGGGCACAAATCCGCGACTGCGTCGAGATCGAGCGGGATCACGCCGGAGCCCCGAGCCGGCGCAGGGCCTCGCGTGCCGCCCGGCGATCGTCGTAGGGCAGCGTGCGGTCTGCGAGCTGCTGGCCCTGCTCGTGACCCTTGCCCGCGAGGACGACCACGTCTCCGGGCCCTGCTCCCTCCACGGCGAGCGAGACGGCGCTCGGGCGATCCGGCTCGATCTCGACGTCCGGCCCGGCACCCGCGACGATGTCCTCGATGATCGCGCCCGGGCTCTCGCTGCGTGGGTTGTCGGACGTCACGATCACGCGGTCGGCGAGCGCCGTCGCGATCGCGCCCATCAGCGGCCGCTTGCCGCGATCGCGGTCGCCGCCGCAGCCGAAGACACAGATGAGACGTCCGCGCGTGAGCTCACGCGCCGTGCGCAGGACGTTCTCGAGCGAGTCGGGCGTGTGGGCGTAGTCCACGAGCAGGGTGAAGGGTTGGCCTGCCTCGACGGCCTCGAACCGGCCGGGGACGCCAGGCAGGCTCGCAATCCCCACCTCGATCGCCTCGTCCGGAACCCCGAGCAGCCGGGCGGCCGCGACCGCTCCGAGGACGTTCTCGGCGTTGAAGCGCCCGAGCAGGCGCGTCCTCAGCTCGAGCCCGTCGAGGCTGAGGCGCAGGCCGGCCGGCGAGAGGTCGATCCCGGAGGGGTGGAGCTCCGCGCCGCTCTCGAGCCCGAAGGTCAGGAGTCGCTCGTGTCCCAGCCCCTCGAGCTCGGTCGCGAGCCGACGTCCGTGCTCGTCGTCCACGTTGACGGCCGCGGCCGGCCGCTCGCCCTCCAGGAAGAGTCGTCGCTTGGCCTCGTAGTAGCGCTCGGTCGTGCCGTGGAAGTCGAGATGATCCTGGCTCAGGTTGGTGAACACGAGCGCGGCGAAGCGGACGCCGACGAGCCGGTCGAGCACCGAGGCGTGCGACGACGCCTCCATCGCGCAGCTCCGGTCGCCCGCCGCGAGCATCTCCCGGAACGTGCGCTGCAAGTCGATCGCCTCGGGCGTCGTCCGAAGGACCTCCCGGCGCCTCCCGCCCACGCGGCTCTCGACGGTTCCGAGCAGACCCGGACGCCGCCCGGCCGCGTCGAGGACCGAGTGGAGCAGGAAGGCGGTCGTCGTCTTGCCGTTCGTGCCCGTGACGCCGGCCACCTCGAGCTCTCTCGTCGGCTGCTCGAAGAAGACGTCGGCGGCGAGCGCCATCGCCCGGCGAGCGTTCCGCACGAGGATCTGTGGGACCGGCAAGTCGAGCGGCCGCTCCACGACCAGGGCGGCGGCTCCGCGCGCGACGGCCTCGGCAGCGAAGTCGTGGCCGTCGGCCTGCGCCCCGGGCACGCAGAAGAAGAGCGCACCCTCCGAAACGACGCGGGCGTCGTACGCAAGCTCGCCGACGTCGACGGGAGCACGCCCGAGGACCTCCGCCGGAGCGAGCGCTGCGATGACACGCTCCAGGTTCATCGCCGCGCGAGTCTACCGAAGGCGACCGCCGGCACCCGCTCCCGCACGGAGCACGAATCTCGCCGATTGCGGCACTTTCGGCACACTCCCGGCACGGACACGGCACGGCTTCGCGAGTACGATCGCAGCGGGGAGGAGGTGGACGGTGCCTTAAGATTGCCCGCCCGGGACATCGGGCGCGACCTCGAGGTACTGGAGGTCGAACTGCGCGATCTGCTGGAAGGCCGGCGCCGCGACCTCGCCGCCGAAGATCCCTCCCCTGGGCTCGTCCACCGTGACCAGGATCACGAGCCTCGGCGCACTCGCCGGCACGACACCCACGAAGGACGCCACGTAACGCGAGTCGGAATAGCCGCCTCGCGCGTCCGGCTTGGCCGCGGTGCCGGTCTTGCCGGCGACCTGGTAGCCGGGAATGCGCGCGAGCGTGCCGGTGCCCTCCGCCACCACGCCCCGCAGCATCGCCATGACCTGGTCGGCGACGCCTCGCGAGACGACTCTCCGCTGCCCGGGCGCCCGCCTCGCCGGGCCGACCACCCTCTGCACCAGGTGGGGCTGCAGCCAGACGCCGCGGTTCGCGACCGTCGCGTAGGCTGCGGCCATCTGCACGGGCGTGACGGCGATGCCCTGTCCGATCGGGACGTTACCGATCGTCGAGCCGGACCAGCGGGCGAGCGGGAGCACGATGCCAGGACTCTCCCCGGGAAAGTCGATCCCGCTGAGGCGCCCGAAGCCGAAGCGGGAAATCCAGCGCGCGAGCCGGTCCGGGCCGAGGCGCTCCGCGAGCGTGATCGCCCCGACGTTCGAGGAGCGCGCGAGGATCTCCGCCACCGTCATCCGCTCGGTCGCGCGCGGCTCCGCGTCGTGGATGACCCGGTCGGCCACGTGGATCGAGTACGGCAGCTTGAACGGGGTCGACGGCGAGACGAGCCGGTCGGAGAGCGCGGCCGCCACGGTGATCAGCTTGAAGGTCGAGCCCGGCTCGTACGTATCCGTGACCGCCCGGTTCTTCTGCAGCGACCGCGGTACGGCACCGAAGCGGTTGGCGTCGAAGCCGGGCGCGTTGGCCATCGCCAGGATCGCACCGGAGCGCGGGTCGAGCACGATCGCGGTGGCCGCTTTCGCCCGCCACCGCTCGACGGTCTCGCGCAGGATCTTCTCGGCGTTCGCCTGCATCCAGTGGTCGAGCGTCAGGTAGACGTCGCGGCCCTGGCGCTCGGAGCGCTGGCTGACGACGTCGATCGCGCGTCCGAAGGGATCCTTCACGACCGTCTGACGGCCTGGCGTCCCGGCGAGCGTCCGATCGAGGCCGAGCTCGACGCCCGCCAGCCCGCGGTTGTCGACGCCCGCGTAGCCGAGCACCTGTGCGGCGAGCCTTCCCTGCGGATACGTCCGCCGCTCCTCGCCGTAGAAGCCGAGCCCCGGAAGCCCGAGGCGGGCGAGCGCCGTCGCCCGCGCCGGCTCAGCCTGCCGCGCCACGTAGACGAACCCTCGCGAGCGATCCCTGAGCTCACGCTCGAGCTTCCCGGAATCGACTCCGAGCAGTCTGGAAGCGGCCTGCGCGACGGCCCGCGGGTTGCGCACCTCCCGCGGATTCGCATAGACGGTCGTCGCCTGCTCGCCGATCGCGAGCTGGACGCCGCTCCGGTCGAAGACCGTGCCGCGGCCCGCCGCGATGTCGGTCGTCTCGCGATGCTGCACCTGCGCCATCCGCGCCAGCGAGGCGGCCTGGACCCCCTGGAGCCAGACGGCTCGCGCGAGCGTGCCGGCGAAGGCGAGGGTCAGCAGCGCGAGGAGCAGCCGGATCCGCCGATCGACGAGCTTCTGGGACACAGGAGCCCTAGCGACGGTCGAGGTCGACGTATCTCGTGTCCGTCAGCGCGGCGGGAAGCAGCCCGAGCCGCGTCTGCGCGAGCGTCTCGATCCGCCCGGGCACGGCGGCGCTCGAGAGCTGCGAGGCGAGGGCGGCGTTCTCGGCGCGCAGCGTCGTCCGCTCGCGGCCGAGGCCGTCCAGCCGGACGTTGAGCTGCAGGACGGCGACGTTGAGGGCGACGACCCCGGCGAGGAGGAGCGCGACCAGCCCGATCCAGAGGATGCCGCCCGCCACCCCGCGCGTGCGGGCCGGCCGGCGCGTACGGGCGGCGGCGCGTGCGGGTCTCGCCGCCGGTCGCGCCCGGGGGACGCTGTCCCTCGCTGCGACGCCCGTGCTCGTCGCGGTGCGGGCCGCCATCAGAGCTCGACCTTGACGGCCGCTCGGAGGCGGGCCGAGGCGGCACGCGGGTTGAGTGCGGTCTCGGCCGCGGTCGGGCGGATGGGCCGACGCGTGATCGCGCGGAGCAGGGGCTCACGCCCGCAGACGCAGACGGGGAAGTCGGGCGGGCACACGCACCCTCGCTCGAGGTCGCGCATGAACCCCTTCACGATCCGGTCCTCGAGCGAGTGGAAGCTGATCACGGCGAGCCGGCCCTCAGGGCGCAGCATGCGAAAGGCGGCGGGCAAGGCGGCCTCGAGGCCGCCGAGCTCGTCGTTGACCGCGATCCGGAGTGCCTGAAAGACGCGTCTCGCGGGGTGGCCGTCCCCGAACCGTGCGGGCGCGGGGATCGCCGTCTTGATCGTCTCGACGAGCTCGCCGGTGCGCTCGAAGGGACGAGCTCGCCGGCGGCGTGCGATCGCCCGTGCGATCTGACGCGCGTATCGCTCCTCGCCGAAGCGCCGGAAGATGGTCGTCAGCTCCCGCTCGCCCGCCTCGTTCACGAGCTCGCGGGCCGACAGTTCAGCAGAGGGATCCATGCGCATGTCGAGCGGCGCATCGGCAGCGTACGAGAAGCCACGCTCGGGTCGGTCGAGCTGCATGCTGGACACTCCGAGGTCGAGCAGGATGGCATCTGCCTGCACGCCGTTGTCTGCGAGCTGGGCGAGCACGAGCGAGAACTCGCCGCGCAGGAGCCGGGCCTGGACGCCGCTTCCGCGCAGGAAGCGGTCGAAGTACGGTCGCACAGCCGGATCGCGGTCGATCGCGATGAAGCGGCCGCTCCCCTGCAGGTCGGCGGCGAGCAGCGCCGAGTGGCCGCCCGCTCCGAAGGTCGCGTCGACGACGGTCTCGCCCGGGGAGACGGCGAGGAGCTCGCGCACCTCGCCGGCCAGGACGGGGACGTGATCAGTCGCGGCTGGCTGCAAGACGTTCGGCAACATGCTGAGCACTCCCTTCGACCTCTTCGAGCTGTTTACGCCATTCGGCGAGAGCCCAGATCTCGAGATGGTCGTTGACGCCGGCGACGACGACCTCGCGGCCGAGTCTCGCGCTCTTCGCGAGAGGTGCCGGGACGGGCACACGGCCCTGCTTGTCGAGCTCGGACACCGACGCGCCCGAGTAGAAGAATCGACTCATCAGCCGGCCCTCCCGGCTGAGCGGGTCGAGCGGGTCGAGCCTCGCCTGGAGGCGCCTCTGCCACTCGACCGTCGGATAGACGTCGATGCACCCGTCGATCCCGCGAGTGAGCACGATGCCGTCGGCAAACGTCTGCCGGAACTTCGCCGGCAGCGTGAGGCGGTTCTTGTCGTCGATCGTGTGCTCGTACTCGCCGAGGAGCATGCGGGGGTGCCTCTCTTGCTTTCCACTTTCCCCCACTCTAGACCACGACACCCCACTTGGCAACCCCTCGGCGCCACTTTCGTCAAGCGCTCAGCTGTGCCGTGTACGGCCCCCTTCCGGTCAGGACGGCCGCGCCGCAGCGACCGGCGAAGGCGAGCGCGTCGTCGAGCGCGTCGCCGCGCGCGAGCGCGAACGTCAGTCCGGCCGCGAACGAGTCGCCGCAGCCGTACGCGTCCTCCACGGGGCCGGGCAGCGCCGGCGCCCGGAACGGCCCGCCGGGCTGCGCCCATCCGCCGAGCGCGCCCGCCGTCGTCACGACGACCCGCGGCGGCGGATCGAGCTCCCCGGCCTGGTAGCGCTCGCCGGCGTCCTCCCCGCTTCCCACGAGCACGTCGAGCTCCACCTCGGCAGCACGAAGCGTCGGCAGCTCCCGCGCCGTCGCGACGAGCACCTTCGCGTTGCGGGCCGCCCGCAGGGCAGCCGCGTCTCCGCCCGTGAAGTAGACGCCGTCAGCCGCGCGGAGCTCCTCCCACGGAAGGTCGCCGTCCTCGCCGCTCGGCCGCAGCTTTGGAGCGAGAACGGTGATCGTCCGCTCGCCGTTCGCGTCGAG
>JBBSIG010000056.1:0-13181 GCA_038232215.1 Gaiellales bacterium
AGAGCACGTGCTTGCCGGCCTCCGCCGCGGCGATCGACGGCTCTGCGTGGAGACCGTTCGGGCCGCTGTTGTCGAAGAGCTCGACGCGCTCGTCCGAGACGAGCTCGCGCCAGTCGGTGACGTAGCGGTCGAAGCCGTAACGGCGCGCCGCCTCGGACACCGCCTCCTCGTTGCGTCCGGCGACCACGACGAGGCGCGGGACGAGGGGCGGCGGCCAGGTCATGTACGAACGAGAGCGTCCTGTACGCGTTCGAGTGAGCCTTGCCCATGAAGGCGTAGCCGAGCATGCCCACGCCGATCTCGCGCACCTGCGCCGCGGCGCCGGCTCGACCCATCGTGACGAAGCCGACCTGCTTCCCGTCGCCGCTCACGACTCGCTCCGCTGCATGGCCGCGTCGAACGCGATCTCGGACGGCGCGAAATCGGTGCGACGGACGAAGGCGAGCGCGTCGGGAGCGCCCCAGTCGCGGTCCATGCCCGAGTCCTCCCACTCGATCGAGAGCGGACCGTCGTAGCCGATCCGGTTGAGTGCCCGGAAGAGCGACTCGAAGTCGACGTCGCCGTGGCCGGGCGAGACGAAGTCCCACCCGCGCTCGGCGTCCCCGAAGTTCAGGTGCGAGCCGAGGATGCTCCTGCGGCCGTCGAGCTGCTTGCGCGAGTCCTTCACGTGCACGTGGTAGATGCGCTCTGCGAACTCCTCGACGTAGGCCGCCGAGTCGAGCGACTGGTGCGCGAAGTGGCTGGGGTCGAAGTTGATGCCGAAGCCCTCGCGCCGCCCGATCGCCTCGAGCGTCTTCCGCGTCGTCTCGAAGTCGTAGGCGATCTCGGTCGGGTGCACCTCGAGCCCGAAGCGCACGCCCTCCTCGTCGAAGACGTCGAGAATCGGCCCCCAGCGCTCGGCGAAGTCGGCGTAGCCGGCCTCGACCGCGTCGAAGTCGTTCGGCGGGAAGGAGTAGAGCAGGTGCCAGATGCTGGAGCCGGTGAAGCCGTTCACCTGCCGCACGCCGAACGCCGCCGCCGCGCGGGCGGTCTCCTTCATCCGCTCGGCGGCACGACCGCGAACGCCCTCCGGATCGCCGTCGCCCCACACCTCAGGCGGCAGGATCGCCCGGTGGCGCGCGTCGATCGGGTCGCACACGGCCTGCCCCACGAGGTGCGCGCCGAAGGCCCAGCAGCCGAGGCCGTGCCGCTCGAGCAGCTCGCGTCGCGCCCGGGCGTAACCATCGTCGGCGAGCGCGCGGTCGACCTCGAAGTGGTCGCCCCAGCAGGCCAGCTCCAGGCCGTCGAAGCCCCAGCCCGCGGCCTTCTCGGCGAGCGTCTCGACCGGGAGGTCGGCCCACTGGCCGGTGAAGAGCGTGACGGGTCGTGCCATCGTCTCGATACTCCTTTCGTCTACGTCAAGCGGCCGTCAGGGCGGGCACCGCAAGCCCGGCTGCGCCGAGCTCGGACGTCGTCGGCTCGGTGCCGGAGCGGGCGAGCAGCTCCAGCCCGAGGCGCGCGCGCCGCACCCGCTCGCGGCTGAGCGCCACGGTCGTCGCCTCCAGGTGCGTGCCCGCCGGGTACACGTCCGGGGCGTTGCGGAGGCCGAACTTGACGTACACGGGCGCGGCGATCCGGATCAGCTCCGGCAGCTCGTGGTGGCGGACGAAGCCGCCGACGTTGTCGGGTGCCTCGACGTAGACGTCGAGCGGGACGTCCACCGCCGACCGGATCGCCGCGATCTGAGCGAGGGTCAGGTCGGTGGGAAGGTTGAGCGTGTCGGCGCCGAGGTCGACGAGCACGCGTGCGGCGGCGGGGTTCGCGGCCGGCAGCATGACGGACACCTTCGCCTGCAGGTCCGCCGGCAGCTCGCCCGCGCCGCGCATGGCGCCGAAGGCGGCCAGCACGCCGAGGTCGCCGATCAGGACGCTGCGGAAGCCGTGCGCCGCCGCCCGGCGGACGTCGGCAAGTGCCGCGACGACCTGCTCCTGCCCGCGCGCGGCCGGCGCGAGCACCGCGCCCGCGGGCGACCGGGCCATCGCCGAGGTGTCCCAGGCCGCGTTCGGCCGGGCGAACAGGCTGACCTCAACGGGCGCCTCGGCGGCGAGGAGGGCCAGCTCGTCGAGCTCGGCGTCCGTCTGCAGGAAGACCCCGCTGCCCTGGGAGACGCGGTGGACGCGGACGTCGAGCCGCTCCGCCTCCTCGAGCACCGCCTCCAGGCAGCGCGGGCCCTCGGTGCTCGGGATCTCGACGCGGTACTGCGCGCCGTCCGGGAAGCGCTTGTGCGAGCTGGGTAGGGCGTGCAGGTCGCCGGGCGGCAGGCCGATCGACTCGAGGAAGGCCCGGGCCGCGTCCATGCCCGATGTTACCGCCGGGGCCGAGTAGATTTCCGGGCTATGAGCCTCGCTCCCGAGCTCGTGCGGCGCTTCGAGGCCGCGCTCACCCCGGACGGCGTCGTCCGCGAGCCGGAGCAGCTCAAGGTCTACGAGTGCGACGGGCTCACCGGCCACCGCGCCGTGCCCGCGCTCGTGGTGCTCCCGCGGGAGACGGCCGAGGTGCAGGCGGCGGTCCGCATCTGCAACGAGGCCGGGATCCCGTTCGTCGCCCGCGGCGCCGGGACCGGCCTCTCGGGCGGCGCGCTCCCCGTCGCGGAAGGGATCGTGATCTGCCTCGCGCGGATGAACCGGATTCTCGAGGTCGACGTCGCGAGTGGCCGGGTTACCGTCGAGCCCGGCGTCGCGAATCTCGACGTCACGCGCGCGGTGGCGCCGCACGGCTTCTACTACGCGCCCGACCCCTCGAGCCAGCAGGTCTGCACGATCGGCGGCAACGTCGCGGAGAACTCGGGCGGCGCCCACTGCCTCAAGTACGGCTTCACGGTCAACCACGTGACGGGCCTCGAGGTTGTGCTGCCGGACGGCGAGCTCGTGGAGCTGGGCGGCAAGGGCCTCGACGCGCCGGGGGCCGATCTGCTCGGCGCGTTCGTCGGCTCGGAGGGCACGCTCGGGATCGCGACGAGGATCACGCTCCGGATCCTCCGCCGGCCGGAGGCCGTGCGGACGGTGCTCGCCGGTTTCCCGTCGACCGACGCGGCCGGGGCGGCGGTATCGGAGACGATCGCGGCCGGGGTGATGCCGGCGGCGATCGAGATGATGGACCGGGTCACGATCGAGGCCGCTGAGGCCGCGGTCCATGCGGGCTATCCGGCCGACGCGGGCGCCGTGCTCATCGTCGAGCTCGACGGTGCCGCCGCCCAGGTGGAGGACGACCTCGCGGTCGTCGAGGCGATCTGCGAGGGCTGCGGCGCGCTCGAGGTCCGTGTCGCCGCGGACGAGCACGAGCGTGCGCTCCTCTGGCGCGGTCGCAAGTCGGCGTTCGCCGCGATGGGCCGGATCAGCCCCGACTACTACGTGCAGGACGGCGTCGTGCCGCGCACGCGGCTGCCGGCGGTGCTCAGGCGGATCGTGGAGCTCGAGGACGCCTACGGACTGCGCGTCGGAAACGTCTTCCACGCCGGCGACGGCAACCTGCACCCGCTCGTCCTGTACGACGCCGCGGTGGCCGGCGAGGCCGATCGCGCCGAGGAGCTCGCGCGGCGGATCCTCGAGGCGTGCATCGACGCGGGCGGCTCGATCACCGGCGAGCACGGAGTCGGCGCCGACAAGGCGTGCGCGATGCCGCTCATGTTCGGCGAGGCCGATCTGGAGGCGATGCAGCGGCTGCGCCGCGCCTTCGACCCGGCGGGGCTCGCCAACCCCGGCAAGATCTTCCCGACGCCGCGCCTCTGCGGCGAGGTGCCGGGCCCGTATCGTGCCCACCCGCTCGAGCGGGCCGGGCTCGCCGAGCGTCTGTGACCCTCGAGCCCGAGACCGTCGCCGAGGCGGCCGAGCTGCTCCGCGCCGCCTCCGGGCGCGGCCAGCGAGTGGCGATCGAGAAGGACGGGGGCGACGTGAGGCTCCTGACGGGGCGGCTGAGCCGCGTGCTGGAGCACGAGGCGGGTGACCTGACTGCGACGGTCGAGGCGGGTATCCGCCTCTCGGAGCTCCGCGAGCGGCTCGCCGAGCACGGGCAGATGCTCGCGCTCGACCCCCCGGGCGATCCGACGGTCGGGGCGTGCATCGCCGGCAACCTGTCCGGGCCGCGTCGTCATCGCTACGGCACGGCGCGAGACCTCGTGCTCGGCGTGACGGTGGTGCTCGCCGACGGCTCGGTCGCGAGCGCGGGCGGCAAGGTGGTGAAGAACGTCGCCGGCTACGACCTGGGCAAGCTCTTCTGCAGCTCGGCCGGCGCGCTCGGCCTGATCGCGCGGGCGAGCCTGCGCCTGCACCCGCGCCCCGCCGTCGCCAGGACGCTCGTGGTGGACGCGGCCGGTGCCGGGGAGGCTGCCCGGCTCGCGCAGGCGGTGCACCTGTCCCAGCTCGTGCCGAGCGCGGTCGACCTGCTGTGGCCGGGTTGCCTGGCGCTGCTCTTCGAGGGCGGCGAGCGCGGGGTGGAGGAGCAGCTCGCGTTCGCCCGCGCGCTCCTCGGAGGAGCGGAGGACGACGGCGGCGTGTGGGAGGAGGCAGCCGAGCGCCAGCGGGCGGCCGGCGGGCGAGCGTCCTTCCCGCCGGGGGAGCTTGGCGTGTTCCTGCGAGAGCGTCCCGAGGCGCTCGTCCGGGTGGGCGCGGGCGTCGCCTACGTGCCCGAGCCCGTGCCGGCCGCCACGAGCCCCCTGCACGAGCGCGTTCGCGCCCAGCTCGATCCGCAGGGGATACTCGTCTGATGCGGCCCGAGCTCGTCGCCGACTGCGTCCACTGCGGCTTCTGCCTGCCGACCTGCCCCACGTACACGCTCTGGAACGAGGAGATGGACTCGCCGCGGGGGCGCATCTACCTGATGCAGGGCCTCCTGGAGGAGACGGTGCCGCTGAGCGCCACGGTCGTCGAGCACTTCGACCGCTGTCTCGGCTGCATGGCGTGCGTGACGGCGTGCCCGTCCGGGGTGCAGTACGACCGGCTGATCGAGGACACGCGCGCGTACGTCGAGAAGGAGTTTCGCCGCTCGGCGGCCGATCGCGCCCTCCGCTCCCTGATGTTCGCCGTCTTCCCCCACCGGCGGAGGCTGCGAGCGGCCCTCGCGCTCGCCCCGCTCGGCAAGCGAGTGCCGCTTCCCGGCCGCTTCCGGACGCTCGTCGAGATCGCGCCGCCCTGGCGCTCGAGCGAGCGGCCGCCCGAGCTGACGCCGGCGGCAGGGGACACCGTCGCGCGCGTCGGCCTGCTGGAGGGGTGCGTCCAGAGCGTCGTCTTCGGCAGGGTCAACGTCGCGACGGCGCGGGCGCTCGCGGCGGACGGCTACGAGGTCGCGTGCCCGCGCGGCCAGTCGTGCTGCGGCGCCCTCTCGGTGCACGCGGGCCGCCTCGAGGAGGGTCTCGCGCGGGCGCGGAAGACGATCGACACGCTCGAGCGCTACGAGCTCGTCGTGACGAACGCGGCCGGCTGCGGCTCCAACCTGAAGGACTACGCGCACCTGCTCGCCGACGATCCGGACTACGCAGAGCGCGCGGCCGCGTTCTCGGAGCGCGTGCGCGACGTCTCCGAGCTGCTCGGCGACCCGCTCGCGGCGCGGGCCGAGCGCAGGCCGCTGCCGGTGCGTGTCGCCTTCCAGGACTCGTGCCATCTCCGTCACGCCCAGGGCGTGACGGCGGAGCCGCGCGCGCTCCTCGCCTCGATCCCGGAGCTCGTGCCGCTCGAGCCCGCCGACCAGGAGATCTGCTGCGGGAGTGCCGGCATCTACAACATCACGAAGCCCGTGGCGGCTCGCGAGCTCGGCGATCGCAAGGCCGAGAGCGTGCTCGCCACCGAGCCGGACGCGTATGCGAGCGCGAACCCGGGCTGCCTCGTCCAGGTCAGCTCCGCGCTCCGCCGTGCCGGACGCCCGCTGCCCGCCTTCCACCCGGTCGAGCTCCTCGACGCCTCGATCCGCGGCGTGCCGGCGGGCGAGCTGCTCGCGGGAGCGCGTCGATGAGCGTCCTCACCGACGAGGCCGGGGCGTTCGTCACCCTCCTGCACCGCGAGCTGAACCCCGAGCGCGTGGAGCTCCTCGCCCGCCGGGCCGAGCGCGCTGCGCGGCTCCGGGAGGGAGAGCTGCCGGACTTCCTGCCCGAGACCGCGTCGGTACGGGAGGGCGACTGGCGCGTGCTCCCGGCACCCCCCGACCTCGTCGATCGCCGCGTCGAGATCACCGGCCCGGTCGACCGCAAGATGGTGATCAACGCGCTCAACTCGGGCGCGCAGATGTTCATGGCGGACTTCGAGGACTCGAACTCGCCGACGTGGCAGAACGTGATCGAGGGCCAGCAGAACCTCTCTGACGCGATCGAGCGCACGATCGAGTTCACGAATCCGGACGGGCGCGAGTATCGCCTCGCCGACGACGTGGCGACGCTGCTCGTGCGTCCGCGAGGCTGGCACCTCGTCGAGCGTCACTTCGAGGTCGACGGCGAGCCGATCTCGGCCAGCCTGTTCGACTTCGGCCTCTACCTCTTCCGGAACGCCCGCGCTCTCGCCGAGCGCGGCACCGGGCCCTACTTCTATCTGCCGAAGCTCGAGAGCCACCGTGAGGCGCGGCTCTGGAACCGGGCGTTCGAGCTCGCGCAGGACGAGCTCGGGCTCGAGCGCGGCACGATTCGCGCAACCGTCCTGATCGAGACGATCCTGGCCGCGTTCGAGATGGACGAGATCCTGTTCGAGCTCGGCCCGCACGCCTCGGGACTGAACGCCGGCCGCTGGGACTACATCTTCAGCGTGATCAAGAAGCTCGGGCACCGGCCGGAGTTCGTCCTGCCCGACCGGGCCGACGTGACCATGGCCGTCCCCTTCATGCGCGCGTACACCGAGCTCCTCGTGCGGACGTGCCACCGGCGCGGCGCGCACGCGATCGGAGGTATGGCCGCCTTCATCCCGAGCCGGCGCGACGCGGCCGTGAACGAGGTCGCCCTCGCCAAGGTGCGCGAGGACAAGGAGCGCGAGGCGGCCGCCGGCTTCGACGGGACCTGGGTCGCGCACCCGGACCTCGTCTCCGTCGCGCGGGAGGTCTTCGACCGGGTGCTCGGCGACCGGCCGAACCAGCTCGAGCGGCTGCGCGACGACGTCTCGGTCGGCGCGCGCGACCTGCTCGACGTGGCCGCGACCCCGGGCGAGGTGACGGAGGACGGGCTGCGCAACAACGTCAGCGTCGGCATCCAGTACCTGGCCGCGTGGCTGCGCGGCTCGGGGGCGGTCGCCATCTTCAACCTGATGGAGGACGCCGCCACCTCGGAGATCTCGCGCTCCCAGGTCTCGCAGTGGGTGCAGCACGGCCGCTTCACGCGCGAAAACGTGCTGCGGGTGGTGGAGGAGGAGCTGGCGAAGCTCGGCGAGGGCTACGAGGAGGCGCGGGAGCTCTTCGACCGCGTCGCGCTCGGCGACGAGCCCGTCGAGTTCCTCACGCTGCCCGCGTACGAGCAGCTCCGCTGAGCGGTATCGCCACGGCAGGCGAACCTGGTGTCAGGCGCCTACCAGGGCAGGCAGCCGGGGCTCGCGGAGCAGCTAGGAGACGGCGAGGACGAGCTTGCCGAACTGCTCGCCCGCGCGCATCCGCTCGTGCGCCGCGTTCGCCTCCGCGAGCGGCCTGACGCTGTCGATCACCGGCGACCAGCGGCTGCCGTCGATCACGCGCAGGAGAGCGGCGAAGTCGCGCGGGCTTCCCATCGTCGTGCCGAGGAGCGAGAGCTGGTCGAGGTAGAACGGCCGCACGTCCAGCTCGACCTCCGTTCCGCCGGTGCCACCGAAGACGACGCAGCGTCCGCCCTTGCGCAGGCACGAGAGCGACTGCCGCCACGTCGAGCCGACGGAGTCGACGACGACGTCGACGCCCCGTCCGCCGGTCAGTCCGCGCACCTCCTCGGCCCAGTCCCCCGCCGTGTAATCGACGCCGGCGTCGGCTCCGAGCTCGCGGGCCCGCGCGAGCTTCTCGGCGCTCGCCGAGGAGACGAGGACGCGCGCGCCCGCCTGCGCGGCGAGCGAGACCGCGAATGTCGACACGCCGCTGCCCGCGCCGAGCACCAGCACCGTCTCGCCCTCGCGGAGCCGCGCCCGCGTGAAGAGCGCGCGGTAGGCCGTGAGCGCGGCGAGCGGGAACGCCGCCGCCTCCTCCCACGACAAGCGTTGCGGCCGCCGGAAGACGTTCTCCGCGGGCCCCTTGACGAGCTCGGCGTCCGTCCCGTCGTCCGGGCCGCCGAGGATGCGGAAGCCGTCTCCGGGCGCCTCCTCGCCCTGACCCCACGCGAGTGACGGGAGGATCACGACCTCCTCTCCGGTGTCCCGGCGCACGCCGGCGCCGTCCGACCCCGGCACGAGGGGGAGGGGAAACGGGTAGACGCCCGCGCGCACCAGCAGGTCGCGGCGATTGACCGCGGCGGCACGCAGCTCGACGACGACCTCGCCCGGGCCCGCCACCGGGTCCGGGGCGCTCTCGTAGGCGAGCCGGCCGCCCTCGTGGACCCGCGCGGCCTCCACTTACCGCCGCCCGCTCACGCGCGCAGCGAGCTCCACGGCTCCTCGCCCGCCATCTCGACGCTCTCGTAGCCGCCCTCCCCGACCGACGGCCCGAGCATGACGGTGAGCTCCGCCGTCTCCTCGCCGGGGTTGAACGACGCGTGCACCACGTCGGCGGGGATGAACACGGCCTCGCCGGGCCCGAGCTCCCGGCTGTCGCGCTCGAGCCACTGCTCGATCCGCCCGGAGCGGACGACGATGACCTCCTCCTGCTGCGGGTGCTTGTGGAAGTCGTGCCCGAAGCCCGGCTCGAGCGTCACCGCCATCACGGTCAACTGCTCCGCACCGGTCGCGGACGGCCGGCTGATCCAGCCGATCCCGCCCCAGTCGAGCCGCTCCTGCTCGATCTCGCTCGTGGTGACGAACGTCCCGCTCATGCGCTCCTCCCTCTGTCGGCGCCGCCGTCCACGGAGATGGACTTGAAGCGGCGCATGTTCTCGGTCATCGCGATCTCGGTGGGCAGGCGCTCCATGCTCGACGCCCCGAAGAAGCCGACGACGCCGTGTGTACGTGCGAGCACGTAGGCGGCGTCGTCCGGCTCGGCGATCGGCCCGCCGTGGCAGAGGACGATCACCTCCTCGCTGACCTCCTTCGCGGCGTCGTGCAGCGCCTGCACCCGCTCCACCGCCTCGTCGAGCGAGATCGCCGTGCGGGCGCCGATCGTCCCGGACGTCGTCAGGCCCATGTGCGGGACGAGCACGTCGGCGCCCGCCTCGGCCATCGCGCGCGCCTCGTCCTCGGTGAACACGTAGGGGGCGGTCAGGAGGTCGAGCTTCCGCGCCTGCCGGATCAGCTCGACCTCGAGGTCGTAGCCCATCCCCGTCTCCTCGAGACCGACGCGGATGGTCCCGTCGAAGAGCCCGACGGTGGGGAAGTTCTGGACGCCGCTGAAGCCGAGCTCCTTGAGCTGGCGCAGGAAGACTTGCATCACGCGGAACGGGTCGGTACCGCAGACTCCGGCGAGCACGGGCGTCTCGCGGACGACCGGCAGCACCTCCGCGGCCATCTCGACGACGATCGCGTTCGCGTCGCCGTACGGCATCAGGCCGGCGAGCGAGCCGCGCCCCGCCATCCGGTAGCGACCGGAGTTGTAGATGATGATCAGGTCGCCGCCGCCGGCCTCGGCGAACTTCGCGGACAGGCCGGTTCCCGCGCCCGCGCCGATGATCGGCCGCCCGGCCTCGATCTGGGCGCGCAGCCGTGCGAGCGCCTCGACACGTGTCACGGTCGCGTCTCTCCCTTGGGCGGCGCTCCCTGGACGAGCTCGTGCAGCCGGTCAGCCATCGCGAGCGCGAAGCCCTCGTCGTTGACGTCGGTGTCGAGCTCGTGCACCTCGACGTGGGAGCCGAGGTGCTCGCGCAGCGCGTCGAGCAGGGCTCGATCGGCCTCCGGGTCGTGGAAGACCTGGCCCGCCACCGCGATCGCCGACACGCCGCGGAGCGGGACGAAGAGCACCGTCGGACCCGTGGCGCGGCTGAGCTTCTCGCCGATCAGGCGGCCGAGCTCCGCGTTCTCCTCCGGCGTCGTCCGCATGAGCGTAATGGTCGGGTTGTGGACGTAGAGATTCCGGTCGCGGAAGCGCTCGGGCACGGACTCCAACGGCCCGAAGTTGACCATGTCGAGCGCGCCGAGCGAGACGACCTGGGGGATGCCGAGCTCCCCGGCGGCCTCGAGCCGGGCCGGCCCGGCCGAGAGGACGCCGCCGCCGACCTCGTCGGCGAGCTCGGTCGTCGTCAGGTCGAAGGAGCCGGCGATGAAGCCCCCGCGCATAAGCGCTTCGAACGACTGCCCGCCCGTGCCGGTCGCATGGAAGACGAGCACCTCGTAGCCGAGCTCCTCGAGCCGCTCGCGGGCGCGGGTGACGGCAGGGGTGGTGACGCCGAACATCGTCGCGCCGATCAGCGGGCGCCCGCCTGTGGTGGACTCGGGCACCTCCGCCTTCGCCATCCCTGCGATCGCGCCGGCCGCGTTCGTCAGGATCCGCGCCGAGATCGAGTTGATCCCCGAGATGTCGACGACCGAGTACATCATCGTGACGTCGACCGCTCCGACGTAGGGCCGCGTGTCGCCGGAGGCGACGGTCGAGACCATCAGCTTGGGAACCCCGACGGGCAGCTCGCGCATCGCATGGGTGACGAGCGAGGACCCGCCCGAGCCGCCGAGCCCGAGGATCCCGTCGAGGCGCCCCTCGGCGTGCAGGCGCCCGACGATCTCCGCGGCGCCCCGCGCCATCGTCTCCACGGCGGCGCCCCGGTCCCCGGCGGCCGCCAGCTCCGCGACGTCCGCGCCGGCCGCGCGGGCGACCTCCTCGCGGGAGACGTCCGGCTGCACGAGCGGCTCGCCGAGCACGCCGGCGTCGACGAGCACGACCTCGACGCCGTGCTCGCGCACGCGGTCGCGCAGATAGGCGTACTCGTTGCCCTTCGTGTCGAGCGTGCCAACGAGAACCACGGTCTTGCCGGTCGCGGCTTCCACCACCTAGATGGTTGCTTCCAAATTCGGGTGCCGCCCGGGGACGTCCCGGGCCAAGCCGGGCGCCGAGATCGCTCGCGGCGCAGGCCTGTAGGCCTGGGCAAGAGGGAGCTCGACGATCCGGCGCCGTGCCGGGGGCGTCAGCCGGCGCCGCTCGAATTTGTAAGCAATCATCTAGTGCTCCGCCAGGGGCTCGACGCCGAGGTAGCGGCGCTGCGCCTCCGGATCGCTCGCGAGTCGCGCGGCGGTCGTCTCGGCCGCGATCCGGCCGGCCACCATCACGAGCTGGCGCTCGGCGAGCGCGGTCGCGACACCGAGGTTCTGCTCGATCAGCAGGATCGTCAGGCCCTCCTGCTCGAGCCGCCGGAACGTCTCGACGAGCTGCTCGATGATCGCTGGGGCGAGTCCCTCGGAGGGCTCGTCCATGATCAGGATGCGCGGGTTCGTCAGCAGCGCGCGCCCGATCGCGAGCATCTGCTGCTCGCCGCCGGACAGCTGCGCGCCGCCGTTCCGCTTTCGCTCGGCGAGCCGTGGGAAGAGCTCGTAGACGCGATCGACGGTCCAGCGCTCGCTGCCCCCGTCTCGGCGCCGGAGCATGCGCAGATGCTCGTCCACGCTGAGCGAGGAGAAGAGGCGGCGGCCCTGCGGCACGTAGCCGACGCCGAGCTGCGCGATACCGTACGACGGCTTGCCGAGCAGCTCCGTCCCGTCGAAGCGGATCGAGCCGCTCGCCTGCGGCGGCGCGATGCCCATGATCGCGTTGCAGAGCGTCGTCTTGCCCATGCCGTTCCGGCCGACGATGGCGACCGACTCCCGACCGATCTCGAACGAGACGTCCTCGAGCGCCTGCGCTCGGCCGTAGAACGCGTTCAGCCCCTCGACCACGAAGAGCCGACCGGAGGTCTCAGACATCGTCGTGGTGGCCGCGGCCGAGGTAGAGGTCGTGGACGAGCTCGTTCGCCCGGATCTCCGCTGGGGTTCCCTCCACGATCACGCGGCCGTCGTGCATCATGGTCACGCTCTCCGCGACCCGGAGCG
Organism: Gaiellales bacterium; assembly: GCA_038232215.1. Taxonomy (GTDB): domain Bacteria; phylum Actinomycetota; class Thermoleophilia; order Gaiellales; family Gaiellaceae; genus JBBSIG01. The sequence continues at coordinate 12,063 of JBBSIG010000056.1, forward strand.
CGACGTCCATGTCGTGCTCGATCAGGATCAGCGTGATCGCGGGATCGAGCTGGAGTAGGAGCTCCGTCAGGGCGACGCGCTCGCCGCGCGAGAGTCCCGAGGCCGGCTCGTCGAGCATCATCAGCTTCGGCTCCGAGGCGCGCGCCATGCCCACCTCGAGCTGGCGCTGCTCGCCGTGCGAGAGCGAGCCGACGAGCGGGCGGAGCTTGCCACCGAGGCCGACGCTCTCAGCCAGCGAGCGTGCCCGGTCGCGCAGCTCGCGGTCCCGGCGACCGTGGAGAACCGGGCGCAGGTGCCCGCCCCGGACGCCGAGAACCGCGAGGTAGAGGTTGTCCTCGACGCTCAGGCCGAGGAAGAGGCGAGACTTCTGGTACGTGCGGCCCATCCCGAGCTTCGCCCGCAGCCGCGGGGGCAGCGGCGAGACGTCCCGGCCCAGGAATTCGATCGTGCCCGAGGTGGGCGGGAAGTCGCCCGAGATGACGTTGAACAGCGTCGTCTTGCCGGCCCCGTTCGGTCCGAGGATGGCTCGGCGCTCGCCGTGCGCGACCTCGAGGTCGACGTCGCGCACGGCATGAAGGCCGCCGAAGCGCCGGCCGACCCCCCGCAGGCGGAGGATCGGCTCGGCGCTCTCGGTGGACGCGGCCGCGTGCAAGCGGTGACCTAGCCGGTGACCTTCACCGGCTGAGCGTGACCGATCCACGGAAGCTGCCGCTTCTCGCACTTCGGGAAGTTCCGCCCCGGAGGCGGTGTCCGCTCGTCGAACGTGCCGCCGAAGGTCTGCGTGACCCGCGGAATCCGGGCGACGGTCTTGATCGCCAGCTTGCCGCCCTTCTGGTACAGCTGCTGGTAGTAGACGTCCGTGACCGCCTGGCGGTTCCGATCCAGCGTGATCAGGCCGTAGGGAGCCCGGAGGGCCGTCCTCGAGAGCCGCGCCTGGAGCTTCTTCTGGCCGCCCGAGAGGTCGCCCTTGACCTGCTGCAGGGCCTTGATCAGCCCCCACGTGTTGACGTAGTAGCCGTAGGTGAAGGTGCTAGCCGCCTGGGGTGCGGCGGCGCCGAACGGCGGGATCGTCTTGAACCACTTGCCGATGATGTTGTTCGCGTAGTTCTTCGCCGCCGG
>JBBSIG010000057.1:0-13169 GCA_038232215.1 Gaiellales bacterium
ACGAACTCCGTCAGACCGGCCTCGTCCACGACGTCGGGCCCCGGAACGACCTCGCGCTCGCGCCAGGGCGCGAACGCCTGCGCGGCGCCGATCTCGCGGGTGAGCTCGATGCCCCGGATCAGCCCGGCGACGTCGGCGTCCGCGGCCAGGTGCCTCGGATTGATGAGCGGCGGGTCGACCGGGGAGTCCGAGCGGAGCCGGATCCAGCCCCGACTCTCGGGGCGAACGATCCCGGGGATGATCGTGTAGCAGTCGTCCGGTGCCTCGTAGCCCTCGGCGAAGAGCTTCTCCTTGGCGAACGAGATCTCGATGTCGCAGGTCGGGCGCCGGGGGTCGGAGCGCGCGAAGACGCAGTTCTCGGTGATGGCCGTGTAGAGCGGCGGTACCGGCTGCCGCGCCGCGTAGACGACCCCGATCAGCATGTGGTCGACGAGGTTCCGGCCGACGCCGGGCAGGTCGTGCACGACCGGGACGCCCACGTCCGCGAGCTCGTCCGCCGGGCCGATCCCCGAGAGCAGCAGCAGCTTCGGCGAGTCCACGGCACCGGCGCAGAGGACGACCTCCGCCTCGGCGCGCACGGTCTCCAGGTGCCCCTCCCGGAGGTACTGCACCTCGCGAACGACTCCGGGCGGCTCGACGGCGAGGCGCGTCGCCTGGGCGTCGGTCAGCACGGTGAGGTTGGGCCGGTCGAGCACCCGCCTGAGGAACGCCTCGGCCGCGCTCTGGCGACGTCTCTGGTAGATGGTCGACTGGTTCCAGCCGACTCCCTCCAGGGAGCCGTCGTTCAGATCGGGGTTGAACGGGTGACCGACCTCGCGGCACGCCTCGTTGAAGACCTCTGCGAGCGGATTGTGCTCCTCGAGGATGGCCGGCCGGAGGGGCCCGCCTCCCACGGCCTTCCCCTCGAGGCGCTCGAACGCGCCCCGCACGCTCTCCCAGTCCCAGCCCAGGTTGCCTGCGTATGCCCAGGCATCGTAGTCCTCGCGGCAGCCGCGGAGGTAGACCATCCCGTTCAGGCTGCTGGTGCCGCCCAGCACCTTTCCCCGCGGCCAGCTGTGGATCCGCCAAGCCGTGTGCTCCTGCGGAACCGTGCGGTAGCCCCAGTCGACATCGGTGTTCCAGAGCGAGAAGTAGACGTCCGGGTTGTGGATCTCGGGCCGGCTGTCGTCGCCGCCCGCTTCGAGCAGAAGGACGGAGACGCCGGGCTCGTCGGTGAGCCGGCGTGCGAGCGCGCAGCCCGCCGAGCCGGCGCCGACGACCACGTAGTCGAAGCGTGCGGGCGGGGAGCGCCGCCCCCCGCCCGCCTCGATCCGGTCGCCGCTCAGCAGCTCAGCTTGTAGTACTTGCCGATGTTCTGGCTGTTCACGGCCACGAGCGGCACGAAGAGAGACTTCGGCACCTTCTGTCCCTTGACCGCCTTGATCAGGTACGGAATGCCGACCCAGCCGTACTTCTCGGGGAAGATCGCGGTCGCGGCGACCCAGTTCGGGTTCGTCTTGATGCCGCAGCGCGACGTCTTGTCGGCGACGCCGAGCGAGGCCGCCCAGAGGTCCTTCGGCCGCCCGGCCGCCTTCGCGGCGGCGAAGGCGCCCTCGATGCCCTCGTCGTCGATGGAGACGACGATGATCCGGTGCTTGCTCGGCAGGACGGTGAGGACGTCGGCCATCTTCGTACGTCCCTGCTCGGCGGAGGCGTCGAAGCCGACCTTGCGCAGGTTGTGGACCTTGCCGCACACGGTCGCGAAGCCCTTGCGGTAGCCGCCGAGGCGAAGGTCGTTGACGGCCCCGATCTCGGGCTCCTCGAGCGAGACCCACTCGTCGTACTTGCAGTTGAACTTCTTCTTGAAGAACTGGCCGAGCGCCTTGCCGGCGACGAAGCCGCCGTACGCGTTGTCGACGCCCATGAACGCCACCTGGCACGGCTTCTGCGGAATGTCGATGGCGAAGACGGGCACCTTCGGGCCGGCCGCGCAGATGGCCGGAGCCGCCTTGGCGTCGTGCTGGAAGTTCAGGATCCCCTGTACGCCCTGCGACTTGAAGTTGCGCATGCACTCGAGCGCCTTCTGGTTGTCGCCCGCCGAGTCGCAGAAGACGAGCGTCGCTCCAGCGCGCTTCGCCTGCTTGCGGATGCCCTCGGAGATCACGTGGACGATCGGAACGGCTTCCTTGTTCGACAGGTAGCCGAGCTTCAGGCCCTTGCCGCTCCCCGGCACGGCCTGCTTCTGCTCGGCCACGTTCGGCTGGGGGGAGTCGGCGAGCACCGCCGCGCCCACGGCGGCGGCCCCGACGACGGCTGCTGCTGCGACCGCACCCGCGGTCCAGGTCAATCGCCTACGGAAGAACATCGAGCACCTCTCAGTTCGCGGGGGCCCCGGCGAACCGGACGGCCGATGGCTGTAATCGATACCAGCCTCCTTCATCACGGCTCGGAAAGTCAAGTCTCACACTCGTACGACGTCGATCCCGAGGAAGCGCGCGACCGTCTCGACACCCCCCGCGAGCAGGCCTCTCGCGAGCGCCGAGTGGTGATTGGCTCCTGCCCTGCACCAGCTGCTCCAGGCCTCGAGCGCCGGACTCGTGTGGAAGCGGAAGGCCCCGTTCGCGGTGCCGACGCCGGGCCAGGCTCGGCCCGTCAGCTCGCCCTCGGCCGCGATCAGCCGGTACCCGGAGGCGAGCTCGGCGAAGCCGACGAGCGTCGCCGGGCCGGGGGCCGCCGCGAAGCACGCGCACGCGCCGCGGCGCTCGTCGCGGGCGAACCAGCCGTTCTCGATCAGCCGCGGGCGCGCCGCGGGCACGAGCGCGAGATCGTGCTCGCCCGAGCTCGCGACGACGAGCTCTCCGGTCTCGTGGTCGAGGAGCTCGAGCTCGTGGTACTGCGCGGAGCCGCCCAGCAGCTTCGCGGTGAGCATGGCGACGGCCGTCAGCACGTCGCCCACGCACGTCCACGGCACGCCGCGCGAGGTCAGCCGCCCGAGCCCGAAACAGGGGGCGATCCCGATCTCGGCGCCGAGGCGGATCTCCGGCACGTGGCAGTTCAGCGCGCCAGCGTCGAGCCGGTGGCGCGCCACCAGGTCTTCCAGTGCGCACGCGGCCCGGAGCGAGCGCTCGAGCCCGTCACCTTCCACCTCGACCTCGTACAGCTCCCGCGTCTCCTGCTCCAGGGCGCGAACCCGCGCAGGCTCCACGGCCCGGTAGAGGTCACGCACCTCCCCGGGCTCGACCGGCACGAGCTCGATCCCCGTCTCGACCCGGAGGCGCTCGTCGTCCGCGTCGACGCAGAGGTAGCCCGCCAGCGGACGGCCGACCCTGCCGATCCGCGCCCGTCCGAGGCGCGCGGCGGTCGCCGCGGCGCGCAGGGCCTCGTCGACGGCGCGCACGGTCGCGGTGTCCTCGAGCGCACCGGCGACGAGCTGGAACGGGCGGCCCTCGCGTACGAGCACGCTCGTCAGCATCGGAGTGCCGACCGTCGCTCCCGCGCTCGTGATGCCGCCGTGGTCGAGCGTGTCGGGCACTCGCCCGCCGGAAGTCAGCGCCCAGACGACGAGCGGCTGCGGGCCGAGCCGGTCGAGCGTCGCCGCCGGAGGAGTCGCCATCGTCTGGAGCACGAGGGTCGCCTCCGCCTCGGGCTCCTCGACGACGTCCGCGTCGAGTGCCTCTGCCGCCCGCCCCGCGAGCGCGTCGCGATCGGCGCGCAGATCGTAGGGCACGGAGGCCTCCCAGAAGTCCCAATAGGGAGCCACGAGCGTGATTCTCGGCCGCTCGGGCGCCCCCTCGGCAGGCATCGGGCGATCGTACCCCTTGTCAGCCGGAATCGATACCACTAGCGTACGCAGTCAGCCCACCGGAGGAGACTCGATGAAGCTCGCGTGCGCCGATTTCACGTTCCCCCTGCTGCAGCACGAGCAGGCGCTGGAGCTGATTCGCATGCTCGACCTCGAGGGCGTCGATCTCGCGCTGATGGGAAACCGCTCCCACGTCCGCCCCGAGCAGGTGCGCGAGGATCTCGCCGGCTGGACGCGACGGCTCGACGAGCGCCTCCGCTCACGTGGGCTCGAGCTCGCCGACCTCTTCCTCATCCCGTGGACGAGCTTCGAGCGGATGGCGCCGAATCACCCGGACGCCGGCGAGCGCGAGGACGCGACCGCCCTCTTCCGCGACGCGCTCGAGCTTGCGGTCGGACTCGGCGGCAGAGGCCTGACGCTCCTGCCCGGGGTCCACTGGCCCGACGAGAGCTGGGAGGACTCGCTGGCTCGGGCGGCAGACGAGCTCGCCTGGAGGGTCGAGGAGGGAAAGGCGGCCGGCGTCCGGGTCTCGGTGGAGGCGCACGTCGGCTCCGTCGTCGACACCCCTGCGAAGGCTCTGCGACTCGTGGAGCGCTGCCCCGGCCTCGAGCTGACCCTCGACTACACGCACTTCGTCTTCCAGGGCATCCGCGAGGACGAGATCGAGCCGATGATCGAGCACGCGCGCCACTTCCATGTCCGCGGCGCGCGGGACGGCAGCCTGCAGACGACGGTGCGCGACAACACGATCGACTACGGGAGGGTGGTGGACAGGATGCGCGAGACGGGCTACGACGGCTTCCTCGGGATCGAGTACGTCTGGACTCCCGGCGAGGGTGCTTACGACCTCACCAACACGGACAACGTCTCGGAGACGATCCTCCTCCGCGACCTGCTCCGTGAGAAGCTCGCGGCATGACGGAGACCCGGACGGCGTTCTCCGACGCGCTCGGGCGGCGCGTGCGGATGGGAAGCTGGGAAGACCAGAAGATCTCGACCTATCGCAAGATCCGCGAGGCGATCGGCGAGGGGCGCTTCGACGAGGCCGCTCACCTGGCCAACTACTTCGTCGACGAGGCCAGCGTCTGCTTCGGGATCTACCGCCAGTGGATCCCCGACCTGAACGCCTTCCTCGCCGCGAACGGCGTGCCGCAGGAGGAGATCGACGCCGCCAACGCCGCGATCGTCGCCAAGCTCGACCTGCCGGACGGCACCCCGTTCCAGCCGCGGCGCCAGTGGGAGCGGCTGCGGACACAGGTCGAGGAGCTCGTCGCCTACGCGCACCGCGAGCAGGCCGAGGAGGCGCTCGCGAAGCTCGACGAGCTGAAGGAGACCTGGCGGCAGACGCACGATCGCGACGTCGACCACACGTACGGACTGATGAGCGAGATCGTCGCGCAGCTCGGCGAGGGCTCGCTCGGCGCGATGTGGGACACCGTCCTGCTGCCGCTCTTCGCGTGGCGCTACGCGAAGTTCGACGTCGACAAGTACCCGTGGGACGAGGGGCTCGAGACGCTGATGCTCGTCGCGTGCGAGGCGATGCGCGGACATCTCGTGGGTCCCGAGCGGACCGGCGACTTCGAGCTCTTCGAGACCGACGATCGGTACGTCCTGCGTTTCGACCCCTGCGGCTCGGGCGGCCGGACGCTCCGCGGCGACACGATCGAGGGCACGCCGCCCCGCATGGAACCGCCCTATGACTGGACGGTGTCCGAGGAGGAGCACTCGTGGAACCACTTCACGAAGGGCGTGTGCCACTACTGCACGCACTGCATCCGCCTGATGGAGGAGCTGCCGATCGACCGCTTCGGCTATCCCGTCCGCACCGTCGACCCCCCGATCTACGGCGCCCTCGACGAGGAGGGCAAACCCATGAAGTGCCAGTGGGAGATGTTCAAGGACCCCACCGCGGTCCCCGAGGAGTACTACACGCGCGTCGGGCGGACGAAGCCCGAGCGCTTCGGCTCGAGTGCCCACGGAGGAGCGGAGCTCCCCGCCGCCAACGTCGGCCTGCCGGGGGCCGGATGAGCGCCAGCTCGACCGAGCTGCGGCGCGGCCGCTCGAACATGCGCGAGGTGGCCGAGCTGGCGGGGGTCGCGATGTCCTCGGTCTCGCGCGTCCTCTCCGGTCACCCCGACGTGAGCCCGCTCATGCGCGAGCGCGTGCTCGCCGCGGTGGAGGAGCTCGGCTACCGCCCCGACATGCTCGCCCAGAGTCTGCGCCGGCGCGAGACGATGTCCGTCGGCTTCGTCGTCGGCGACATCTCGAACTCGCTCTTCGCCGAGATCCTGAAGGGCGCGGAGACGACTCTGCGCGAGGCCGGCTACTCGATGCTCTTCTCCGACTCGGGCGGCGATCCAGAGCTCGACCTGGCACACGTGCGCCTGTTCGAGCAGCGGCGCGCGGACGGGCTGATCCTCTCGCTCGTCCGCGAGGGCCAGCCGGCGACCGTCCAGCACCTGGAGCGAATCGAGACGCCGATCGTCGTGCTCGACCGCGAGCTGCCGGAGGCAGCGGGGGCGAGCCGGGTTCTGTCCGACCACCGTGCCGGCATGAGCGCGGCCGTGCGCCACCTGCTCGCGCTCGGGCACCGGCGCATCGGCCTGATCGTCGGACAGCCCGTGCGCCCGGCCGTGGAGCGGCGCCGGGCGCTCGAGCAGGTGTTCGCCGAGCAGGGGCTGGCGCCGACCTACGACGTGCGCGAGGGCACCTTCTCGGCCGAGCACGGCGCGCGCGCGACCGCCGCGCTGCTCGACGCCCCCGAGCCGCCGACGGCGCTCATCGCCGGCGGCAACCAGCTGATGATCGGCTCGCTGCAGGTCCTGCGCGAGCGCGGAATCGCACTCGGTCGCGAGCTCTCCTTCGTCGGCTGCGACGACATCGCGATCACCGAGCTCTTCCAGCCTCCGATCGCGGTCGTCCGACGCGACAACGAGCTGCTCGGGCGCAGGGCCGCGGAGCTGCTCCTGCGCCGCATGCGCGGCGAGCAGGAGCCCGTGGTGGAGCTCCTGCCGACCGAGTTCGTGCCCCGGGCGAGCTGCGGGCAGGCGCCGTGAGGATCCGCTCCGTCGAGGCGATTCCGGTCGGCTACCCCGAGCCGAACGACGACAACCGCACCCGCCACGTCTGCCTGGTCAAGCTGACCGGCGACGACGGCCAGGTCGGCTGGGGAGAGGCAGTCACCTACTGGCCCGAGGCCTCGAAGGCGGTGCGGGAGCTGATCGTCGGAGGCCTCGCGGAGCTCGTGGTCGGGCGCGACCCGGTCGAGAGCGAGTCGATCTGGCGCTCGCTGAAGGAGTACTCCTGGTGGTACGGCGGCGGCGGCATCGCGTCGATCGCGATCTCGGGGCTCGACATCGCGGTCTGGGACCTGAAGGGCAAGGCGCTCGGGGCGCGCGTGCTCGACCTGCTCGGCGGCCCGGTCAAGGAGCGCCTGCCGGCGATCGCCTCCGGTCACTGCGCGAAGGCGTCCATCGCCGACCTCGCAGAGGAGGCGGCCCAGTGGCTCTCGACCGGCCTGCAGGGGCTCAAGGTGGGCTGGGGCAAGAAGGGCGAGGCCAGGCTCGGCTACGAGCACGCCCGCGACCTCGAGTACGTGCGTGCGGTTCGCGAGGCGATCGGCCCCGAGAAGACGCTGATGATCGACCTCGGCGTCGCGCTCAAGTGGGACGTCACCGAAGCGGTCGAGCGCACCCGGGCGATGGAGGAGTACGACCTCTACTGGATCGAGGAGCCGCTCGGGCACTGGAACCCCGACGACTACCGGACGCTACGCGAGAAGACGTCCACCCGGATCGCCTACGGGGAGAAGGAGTTTCACCTGGAGGGGATCGAGCGGGTGCTCGCGACCGGGACCTGCGACGTGCTCGGCTTCGACCCCGGGCGAGCGGAAGGGATCACCGGCTTCCGGCACGCGGTCGAGCGGGTGGAGGCGGCAAAGACGCAGGCGAACGCGCACGCCTGGTCGACGGCGATCGTCTCCGCGGCCAGCCTCGCGATCAGCTGGTCGACTCCCGTCTGCCGCCAGTTCGAGATCAAGCCCCTGCGCGATGTCGCCCAGCACGAGCTGGTCAGCGCCCCGGTCACGCACGAGGGCGGCTGGATGCCGCAACCGCAGGGCCCGGGGCTCGGGATCGAGGTCCTGGAGGACGTGGTCGAGCGCTTCCGGCTGGACTGAGCCGGGGGTTTTCGTCGGCTTCGGCGGCGGCCGCGCCGCTCCCGAAAACCAGGGTCTGACCCTGGGTCGCGTCCCGGCAGGACGTGTCCTCTGTGACGAAAGCGTGCCGATTCCTCCACAGATGGAGGTCCCCGGGTAGCCTCAGTCCATCACGTAGCCGCCGTCGACGTGCACGGACTGACCGGTCATGTACGAGGAGCCGGGCCCGAGCAGGAACAGGATCACCTCGGCGCACTCGCGCGGCGAAGCCGAGCGGCCGAGCGGCACGATCCGCTTCCGCGCCTCGTCGAGCGCCTCCGGCGTCGTGCCCCGGATGCGGGCGACGTCGACTAGCACCTTGTCCTGCATGGGTGTGTCGATGATCCCGGGCAAGACCGCGTTCACGCGCAGACCGCGCGGGCCGTGCGCGTAGGCGAAGCTGCGTGTGACGGAGAGCACAGCCGCCTTCGACGCCGCGTAGACGGAGACCTCGAGCGTGGCGGCGTGCTTCGCCGCCACGGAGGCCACGTTGACGATCGCGCCGTCGTCCGGGAGCACCCGCACGAACGCCTGGCAGAGGAAGAAGAGCGCCTTCGCGTTGACGCCGAGCACGGCGTCCCAGTCCTCCTCCGTCACGTCGTCGGTCGGGACGAGCCGGATCACCCCCGCCGCGTTGACGAGGAAGTCGCAGGCGCCCGCGGCCTCGAGCAGGCGCGCGCGGTGCGACACGTCCGTGACGTCGCAGACGACCGTCTCGGCGCCAGCCTCGGCGACGGCCGCGAGACTCTCTGCCGAGAGGTCGGCCGCGACGACGCCGGCACCGCGCTCGCGGAGGAGGAGCGCGGTCGCCCGGCCGATGCCGCTTCCGGCACCCGTCACGACCGCGCGCCGACCGAGGGGAAACTCGCTTGACATCGACCGGGGACCATCTTACAGTGGCCGGAACCGTTTCCGGTTTTGATTCCGGAGTCAGCGTCCTGCTCTGTGGCAGAAGGGAGTGCAATGCGTAGGAATCGAGGCAAGCTCGCGCTGCTCCTCGCGGTCGTGGCCGCGGGGGCGCTCGCGGCCGGCGCCTATACGGCCGTACTGAAGGCACCGCCGAAGCCGAACGCCGTCAAGTTCGTGGGCGCCAAGCCGGGGAGCGGCAAGGGCCTCAAGCTCGGCTACATCTCGCTCGGCGAGTCGGTGCCGTTCGTCCGCCTGGTCTCGAACAGCATCAAGGCGCAGGCGAAGAAGGCCGGCGCGACGCTCGTCTTCTGCGACTCGGCGCTCGACGCCGCGAAGGCGCTCGATTGTGCCAAGAGCTTCAAGACCCAGCAGGTGCAGGGCTACCTCAACTTCGACGTCTTCCAGAACGCCTCGAAGCGCATCTGCCAGGCGGGCCCGCCCGTTCCGGTCGTCGCGATCGACATCCACCAGAGGCCGTGCGAGAAGGCGTTCATGGGCGCGAACAACTCGTACGCCGGCTACATCGCGGGCGCGGCGCTCGGCAAGTACTTCAAGTCGAAGTTCGGCTGCAAGTACGACTCCTTCGTCTCGCTGGAGTCGACGGCCGCGGGTGTCGTCAACGAGCAGCGGATGGGCGGCTTCCGGGACGGCTTCTCGGCCTCGTGCGGAAAGATCAAGAACCTGCGCAAGGTGGACGGCGCCGACCGCATCGACCCGGCGCGGACGAAGTTCGCGGACACGCTGACCGCCCTTCCGGGCCAGAGTCGGATCATCGTCGTCTCGATCAACGACGACGGCATCGAGGGCGCGTTGGCGGCGGCGAAGACTGCCGGCCGCACGGACGACCTCTACGTGGCCGGACAGGGCGCCGACCCGTCGGCGTGGTGCGAGATCAAGAAGAACAAGCAGTGGATCGCGGACGCCGCCTACTTCCCGGAGCGCTACGGGGAGATCGGGGTGCCCTATCTGATCAAGCTGATCAAGAAGCAGAAGGTGCCGAAGCTCCTCTACGTCCCCCACACCGTCGTCAACGGCGCCAACATCGACAAGTTCTACAAGCTCAAGAACTGCTAGTGGTTGCTCGGAAACTCCGATCGACCAGCTAGCGAGAGCGCGGAGCGCCCTGCCGCCCGCCGGACGATGACCGATTCCGCGACGAATCGGTCATCGTCCGCGTTCCGGCTCGAGGCGCGGGGGATCCGGAAGTCCTTCGGCGGCGTCGAGGTCCTGCACGGGGTGGGGCTCGTCGCCACCGGCGGCTCGGTGCTGGCGCTGCTCGGCGAGAACGGCGCCGGCAAGTCGACGCTCGTGAAGATCGTCGCGGGCGACTACAGCCCGGACGCCGGCGAGATCGACGTCGCGGGCGACGTGCGGCCCTCGCTCGACCCGCTGTCCGCACGCCAGCTCGGGATCCGGATGATCTTCCAGGAGCTGAACGACGCCCCCGCCCTGACCGTCGCCGAGAACATCTCGCTCGGGCGCTGGCCCGGAAACCACGGCGTCGTGAGCTGGCGCGAGGTGCGCCGGCGCGCGCAACGCGTGCTCGAGGAGCTCGGCGTCGACATCGACCCGGACGCGCCAGTCGGCTCGCTCCGGATCGGCGAGCGGCAGGTGGTGGAGATCGCCCGTGCGCTCTCGGATGAGGCCCGCTGCCTGATCCTCGACGAGCCCACCGCGGCTCTCTCCGCCCAGGAGGTCGAGCGCCTCTTCACCTTCATCCACCGTCTGCGCAAGCGCGGCGTGGCTCTCGTCTACATCACGCACCGACTCGACGAGGTGCGTCAGATCGCCGATCGGGTGGAGGTGTTGCGGGACGGCGAGGTCGTGCTCGAGGGGAACGTCGCCGAGCTCGACCGCCGCCGCCTCGTGTCGGCCATGGTCGGCCGCACGATCGAGGATGTGCAGCGGCCCCCCGCTCCGAGCTGGGAGCTCGGCTCGGCACCGGTGCTGCGGTTCACCAGCGCGACGAGCGAGGGCGCGTTCCAGGACGTCGACCTGGAGGTCTTTCCGGGTGAGGTGGTCGCTCTGTACGGAAAGGTGGGCTCGGGTACCGCCGAGGTGGCCGACGCCGCGTTCGGGACGAGGAGCCTGACGGGCGGCAGCCTCGAGCTCGACGGCAAGGAGAGTCGCTTCCACGGGCCGGCGCAGGCGATCGAGGCCGGCGTCGGCCTGCTGCCCGCCGATCGGCAGCGGGAGGGAGCGTTCATGGTGCGGCCCGTGGCCGAGAACCTGAGCGCGCCGTCGTGGCCACGGCTCGCGCGCCTGCGCACGTTCATCAGCTCGAGGCAGGAGGCGATCGCCTACCGGCGCTGGCACGATGCGCTCACCATCCGCTCCCGCAACGACCCCGGCCAGCCGATCGGCACGCTCTCGGGCGGCAACCAGCAGAAGGTCCTGCTCGGCCGCTGGCTCGAGCGCCGCTCCCGGGTGCTCCTGCTCGTGGAGCCCACCCGGGGAGTCGACGTGGGCGCGCGGCAGGAGATCTACCGCTCGATCCGCTCCCTGAGCTCGGAGGGGGTGGGGATCCTCATCCCGACGTCCGACTACGAGGAGGTCGTCCAGGTGGCCGATCGGGCGGCCGTGATGGCGCGCGGCCGGATCGTGGCGCGCCTGGAGGGCGACGAGATCACGACGGAGGAGCTGGCCGAGGCGGCAGGCGGCTGAGATGACCGAGGCGAACGAGCCCACGCAGCTCGCCGCCGGGGAGGCCGCCGCAGCCGGCCCGGCCGTGCAACAGGCTGCCGACATGGACCGTCGCCGTCGGATCCCCGAGCTGGCGGCGCTCGTCGTCTTCCTGCTCGTCGAGGGCGTCTTCTTCTCGCTCAAGTCCCCGTACTTCCTGAACTGGGACAACTGGCTGAACATCCTCACCGCGGTCGCGGTCACCGGGATCATCGCGGCACCCGCGACGCTGCTCCTGATCGCCGGACAGTTCGACCTCTCCGTCGGCTCGGGCACCGCCTTCTGCGGCGTCATCATGGCCTACACGGTCGGGTCGCTGGGCTGGTCGGAGCCGCTCGGCGTCGTGGTCGTCGTCCTCGCCGGCATCGGCATCGGTCTCGTAAACGGCTTCTTCGTCAACGTCGTGGGGGTGAACGCGCTCATCACGACGCTCGGGACGCTGGCCGTCCTGCGCGGGCTCGGCAAGGTCATCTCGAACGGTCAGACGCTGATCCTGAACGGCTTCGGCGGGATCGGCACCTCCCGGCCCTTCCTGAACATCCCCACCCCGGTGCTGATCCTGGCGGCGATCGTGGCCCTGTTCTGGTTCGTCATGCGCTACACCGTGTACGGCCGCTCGATGTACGCGATCGGGGCGAACCCGGTCGCGGCGCGGCTGACGGGCATCCGCTCCAAGCGCCTGATCTTCGGCGGGTTCGTCCTGTCGGGGCTCTGCGTGGCGCTCAGTGGGCTGATCCTCGTCTCGCAGCTCGGCGCGTCGTCGCCGATCGCGGCCACCGGGCTCGAGCTGTCGGTGGTCACCGCCGTCATCCTCGGAGGCGCGAGCCTGGCGGGCGGGCGCGGGACGATCATCGGCACCGCGCTCGGCCTGCTCATCATCGGCGTGCTCAACAACGGCCTCATCCTGCTGAACGTCGATCCATTCTGGCAGGAGGTCGCCCAGGGAACGCTCCTGATCGCGGCGGTCTCGTTCGACCAGCTGCGCATCCGTCTCAGCGTCGCGTAACGCGTGGCGCCGACGGCCGTCCATCACGTCGGCATGACCGTGTCGGACCTCGACCGCGCGCTCGCGTTCTGGGAGGGCTTCCTCGGCGTGAGCGCGCGCTGGCGCACCGTGCTCGAGCGCCCGTACGTGGGACGGCAGGTCGGCATCCCGGGCGTGCGGATCGACGCTGCCTTCCTCGATCTTCCCGGCGGCGTCGTGCTCGAGCTGCTCGAGTATCGGGTGGACGGCCTCTCGGCGCACGAGGAGACGAGCGCGAAGCCGGGCCACGTCCACCTCTGCCTCGAGGTGAACGAGATCGAGGGGACGTGGCGCCGCGCGCTCGAGCACGGCGCGCGTCCCGTGGCGGCCGACGGGCCAATCGACATCGACGGCGGTCCGAACCGGGGTGCCCGCGCCTCCTACCTCCGCGTCCCGCCCGACGGCGCGACGCTCGAGCTCTTCCAGCCTCCGCCGCCGCGCTCGACCCCCCGCCCTCCTGTGGGCGGGGAGGTTGGGTGTGTGTACCCGGGACACCGCGGGAACAAGGCGGGGGGGGCGAGGGGGCGGGCGCCCCACCGCGTGTGTGCGCCACGCCAACCCACCGGGGGTGAGGACCC
>JBBSIG010000058.1:0-13153 GCA_038232215.1 Gaiellales bacterium
CCCGAGCGTGCGGCCCGCCTCGATCGTGAAGTCGACCCCGTCCACCGCTCTGATCGGCCCGCGCTCGGACTCGAACCAGGTGCGCAGGTTCTCGACCTGGAGCAGCGGCGTCATCTCGTCGTCGGCGCGGTCACCGCGATGTGCTGCTCGACCGCGGCGACGATCGCTTCGCCGTCACGCGTCAGCAGGGCGGCCAGCAGCTCGCCGTGCTCGGCCGCGATCCGCTCGAGGTTGCCGGTGCGCCCGTAGCGGAAGAAGTAGGCGCGGATGCGGGGCGCGATCGAGCGCCACACCTGGGCGGTGTGCGGCTGACTCGAGCGGTCGAGCACGAGCTCGTGGAAGCGCACGTCGGCTTCCACCGAGCGTGCGAGATCGCCCGTGCGGCCGGCCTCTCCCATCAGCCACACCTGCTTCGCGAGCTCGGCGAAGTCGGCCTCGGTCATCAGCTCGGCCGCCTTCGGGAAGCTGAACTTCTCGAGCACCAGGCGGATCGGCACCAGCACCTGCTGCACCTCCTCGTCGGAGACGTCGAGCACCACCGCTCCCCGGTACGGGTAGGAGAGGACGAACCCTTCGTGCTCGAGCTGCCGGAGCGCCTCTCGCACCGGGCCGCGGCTGGTCTTCAGCTCGCGGGCGATGCGCTCCTCGATCAGGCGCGTGCCGCCCTCGAGCTGCCCGGTCATGATCGCCTCGCGGAGCGCTCCCACCACCTGCGCGCGGCGGAGGCGGCGGGGCGGCGATTCTGGCGGTATTGTTGACAATTCCCGGATAGTTGACAATCGCGTGAAAGGAGCCTAGCCTACCGGTCTCCTTGCGGATTACAAGTGTGCAGACGACGGCGGTGCGCGTGCCGCTGCGCGAGCCCCTCAGGTGGACCGGCGGCATCCGCGAGTCTGCGTCCGGGCTGATCCTCGAGCTGCACACGGACGAGGGGATCGTCGGGGTCGGAGAGGCCCCGGGACCGACGCTGCCCACGATCCAGACGATCGTCGAGCGTGAGTTCAGGCAGTTCCTCGTCGGCCAGGACCCGCTGCGGACGGAGTGGCTCGTGCACCGGCTCGAGGAGTACTCGCGCAACTGGGAGGGCATCGCGGCCTACGCGATCGCCGGCGTCGAGATGGCCCTGCTCGACCTGAAGGGCAAGGCGCTCGGCCTCTCGGTCGCCCAGCTGCTCGGCGGGTACACGCGCGCGTCGGTGCCCGTGATCGGCTACCTCTTCATCGACGAGCCAGAGGTGAATGCCGAGAAGGCTGCGGACTTCGTCGCGGACGGCTTCGGCGAGCTGAAGCTGAAGGTCGGCCGCGATCTCGCCCAGGACGACGACACCATCGCGGCGATTCGCGATCGTGTCGGCGGCGACGTGAAGCTGCGCATCGACGCCAACATGAACTGGAGCGTCCCGGCGGCGATCAAGTGGATCAGGGCGCTCGAGCGGTACGACCTCCAGTTCGTCGAGCAGCCGGTGCCGAACTTCGACGTCGAGGGCCTGGCGCAGGTGCGCCGCGCCGTGCAGACGCCGATCGCCGCCGACGAGGCCTGCACGACGATTCGCTCGGCGCTCGAGTTGCTCAAGGCGGACGCCTGCGACGTCTTCGTCGTCTACCCGTCCGAGGCGGGCGGTCTCACGCGTGCGCTCCAGATCGGCGCGCTCGCGACCGCTGCGGGCAAGTGGTGCGCGATCGGGAGCTGGGCCGAGCTCGGCGTGGCGACGACCGCGAACGTCCACGTGGCAGCGGCGTCGACAGCGTTTCCGTTCGCGAGCGACACCCACTATCCATTGCAGCTGCACGACGTCCTACTGGAACCGGTGGAGATCGTGGACGGGGAGATCGCGGTCTCGCAGGAGCCGGGGCTCGGAGTTGCACTCGACGCGACGAGCATGGCGACGCTCGGCGCGCTCGAGCTCCGCGAGTCGCCGTTCTACGACGATGTTCAGGGAGCGGCCCCCAGCGTGGGGCAGATCCTCTGAGGCGGCGCTTGTCGACGCCGATCACACGAGGGGACGGGGCTTCGCCTCGGCCCCGCTCGAGGAAGGGAGGGCAGATGTCGGAGAAGAAGCTCAGCCGTCGCGACCTGCTGAAGCAGGGGGGCGTCGCCGGTGCCGGTGCGGTCGCGGCAGGCGCGCTCGGCGGCCCGGCCGGCGCAGCCGTGGGTCGCGTCGCGAGGAACAGCGCCAAGCCGAAGCGCGGCGGGAAGGTCGACTGGGCGCTCGAGCAGGACCCGGCTCACATCGCCCCGTTCGGCGGCATCCTGACGATGACCCGGACGGCGCAGGAGCCGATGTACGAGTCCCTGCTGATGTGGGACAAGAACCTGAACGTGAAGCCGGCGCTCGCCACGGGCTACACCGTCCGCGACGCGAAGACGATCGACTTCAACCTGCGCAAGGGCGTGAAGTTCCACAACGGCAAGGAGGTGACGGCCGACGACTGCGTGTACTCGTTCGAGCAGCAGCTGAACCCGCCGCTGCCCGGCAGCGTCTCCGTCCTCGGGCAGGTGCCCGCCATCGCCGGTACGGAGGCCCGCGGCAAGTACACGCTGCGCATGCACCTGAAGGGCCCCGACGCGCGCGTGTTCGGCTATCTCGCCTGGCAGCGCTACTCCGCGATCGTGCCGCGGGACATGTACAAGGACGTCAACGCGGCGGTTCAGGGCATCGGCACCGGCCCGTATCGGCTGGACGGCGCCTACGTCCCCAACAACCACGTCAACTACGTCCGCAACAAGAGCTACTGGGACAAGTCGGTGCCGTACCTGGACGCGATCAACTACAGGATCATCACCGACGAGCAGGCCCGCATCGCGGCGCTGCGGGCCGGTGCGATCGACGGCGCCACCCTGTCGGTGGACAGCGCCCGGGCGCTGTCCAAGGCGAAGGGCCTGAAGGTGCTGAAGGGCCTGACCGCGGCCTTCCGCGAGCTCCAGTTCACGATCAAGGAAGGCGAGAACAAGCCGTGGGCGGACCGCCGCGTCCGGCAGGCGGTCAACTTCGCGATCAACCGGCAGGAGATCCTCAACAAGGTCTACAACGGCGAGGGCTCGTACAGCGGCCACGTCGCGGCCGGCTACGGGCCCTGGGTGATCCCGCAGGCCGAGCTCAAGAGCAAGTGGGAGAAGTACGACCTGCCGATGGCCAAGAAGCTGATGGCGGCGGCCGGGCGCTCGAAGGGGTTCGAGGTCACCCTGACCACGTTCTCGACCCCGCTCGACTTCCCCGCCATCGCGGCCCTGATCCAGAACCAGCTGAAGAGGATCAACATCGACGTCAAGATCGTCGCCCAGGATCCCGCCACCTTCGCCGCCGCGAACGGAAAGGGAACGTTCGAGTGGGACCTGACCGCGCGCGGCATGCGCGGCGACGTCGACGGCTACGTCGCCGAGTTCAACCCGACGGGCGCGTTCGGCAAGACCGTGTTCAACACCTGGTTCAGCGGCTACCGGAACGTGCCGATCTTCCGGCTCGTCGGCAACGGGCGGATCACGCTCGACCAGAAGAAGCGCCTGCCGATGTACCAGCGGCTCGGCCGGCTCCTGATGACGGAGCTGATCGAGGTGCCGCTCATCTCGGTCAACAAGTACCAGGTCGTGAACGCGAAGCTGCAGGGGATGTACGTCGCGTTCACCGACTTCAACACCGGCCTCGTCAGGAACGCCTGGCTGGCCTGATCGCCGTCCCGGGCGGGACCGCGCGCGGCGCGGTCCCGCCCGCTCCCTCCGGCCGTGCGCCGCTTTCTCGTCCACCGGTTCTCCTCGATGATCGTGACGCTCGTCGCGGTCTCGGTCGCCGTCTTCCTGATGGTCCGGCTGCTACCCGGCAACGTCATCGACATCCTGTTCGGCGGCGACGCCACCGCCACGCCCGAGGCCAGGGCCGCCGCCGCGCGCCAGCTCGGCCTCGACGGCTCCTACCTGTCCCAGTACTGGCGCTGGATCAACGGGATCTTCCACGGCGACCTGGGCACCTCGCTCCTGAGCCAGCGTCCGATCGCCGCCATCTTCGGAGACGCCCTGCCGGTCACGATCGAGCTGGTCGTCCTCGGGCTCCTGTTCGCGACGCTGGTCGGCGTGCCGCTGGGTGTCGTGTCGGCCGTTCGCCGCAACAGCGCGCGGGACTACGCCTCCCGCGTCGGCGGGCTGATCGGCATCTCGATTCCCAACTTCTGGCTCGCGACCCTGCTACTCGTCTTCTCCTCGCGGGTCTTCCACTGGGTGCCGCCGCTCCAGTACGTCTCGATCTTCGAGGACCCGTGGCAGAACCTGCAGGAGTTCTTCATGCCTGCGCTCGCGATCTCGGTCTTCACGCTCGCGATCGTGATGCGGATGGTGCGCGCGACGATGCTCGAGGTGCTCAATCTCGACTACGTCCGCACCGCACGGGCGAAGGGCGTGCCGCGCGCGCGTGTCGTTCGCAAGCACGCGCTTCGGAACGCCCTGATCCCGGTGGTGACCGTCGTCGGGTTCGAGGTCGGCGTCCTGATCGGCGGCGCCGCGGTGGTCGAGATCATCTTCGGCCTTCCCGGCGTCGGCTACACCCTGCTGAACGCGATCTTCCAGCGCGACTATCCCGTGATCCAGAACGCGACGCTGCTGATCGCGGCGGTGTTCGTCGTCGTCAACGTGGTCGTCGACCTGATCTACGGCTGGCTCGATCCGAGGATCTCGGTCACGTGACGTCCGCGACGGCCACCGCCGCCTGGGAGCGGATGCCGCGTCGCCGCCTGCTCCCGGCGCGCTGGCGCAACCCGATCGGCCTCGTCGGCGCGGCCATCGTCGGCCTTTGCGTCCTGACCGCCCTCGTCGGGCGGCACGTCT
Organism: Gaiellales bacterium; assembly: GCA_038232215.1. Taxonomy (GTDB): domain Bacteria; phylum Actinomycetota; class Thermoleophilia; order Gaiellales; family Gaiellaceae; genus JBBSIG01. The sequence continues at coordinate 4,813 of JBBSIG010000058.1, forward strand.
GGACGAAGGACCCGGACGATCCCGTCTCCGACCGCCTGCAGGGGCCGTCCTGGGCGCACCCGTTCGGCACGGACGACCTCGGTCGCGACACGCTCGCGCGGGTCGTCCACGGCGCGCAGGTGTCGCTCGAGGTCGGGGCGGTCGCGATCTCGATCGCGCTCGTCGCCGGCATCCTGATCGGCCTGCTCTCGGGCTACTACCGCGGGCTCGTCGACCTCGTCCTGATGCGGGTCGTCGACGTGATGTTCGCCTTCCCGGGCCTCGTGCTCGCGATCGTGATCGCGGGCCTGCTGGGCGCGAACCGGCGGAACGCGATGATCGCGATCGGGATCATCATCACGCCGGCCTTCGCCCGCGTCGTCCGGGCGGCGGTGCTCGAGGTGATGGGCTATCCGTTCATCGAGTCGGCGCGCGCGCTCGGCGCCGGCGGCATCCGGATCATGCTGCGCCACCTGATCCCGAACATCGTCGCGCCGCTGATCGTGCTGACGACGGTCTACTTCTCCACGGCCATCCTGAGCGAGGCGACCCTGTCGTTCCTGGGGCTCGGGACGCAGCCTCCCGAGGCCGCCTGGGGGAACATGCTCTCGACCGCCCGCAGCTACATCGACCAGAGCGTCTGGATGTCGATCTTCCCGGGGCTCGCGATCATGGTCGTCGTGATGGGCTTCAACTTCCTCGGCGACGGACTGCGTGACGTGCTCGACCCGCGGATCGGCGGCGTGGTGGGCGACGTCGTCGTCAAGAAGTAGTGGACCTCGTCGTCCGCGGCGGCTGGATCGTGGACGGAAGCGGCCGGCCGTCCTTCCGGGGAGACGTCGGGCTCGAGGACGGTCGCATCGCCGCGATCGGGGAGCTGAACGGCTCCACGCGGACGATCGACGCTCGCGGCCGAGTGATCTGCCCCGGCTTCGTCGACCCGCACAGCCACAGCGACTGGTCGATCCTCGCGAACCCCCGGGCCGAGAGCACGATCCGCCAGGGCGTCACGACGGAGGTGGTCGGAAACTGCGGCTGGACCTACGCGCCCGTCTCGGACGCGTCGCGACACTTCGTCGAGGCCAGGATGCGGACGTTCGCCTACGACGGGCCGATCGAGTGGTCGAGCTTCGCCGACCACCTCTCGTGGCTCTCGCGGCGCGGGCACGCGCCGAACCTCGCCTGGTTCGTCGGGCACAACACCGTCCGCTACGCCGCCGGCGTCTTCTCGCCGCTCGCGAGCGAGCAGGAGCTGCGCGCGATGGAGCGCTTCGTGCGCGAGGCGATGCACGCCGGGGCGCTCGGTCTGTCCACCGGGCTCGAGTTCAACCCGGGCCGGATGGCACCGACCGACGAGCTCGTCCGCCTGAACAAGGTGGTCGGCGGGTACGACGGCTACTACACGAGCCACGTCCGCAACCGCGACGCCCACCTGCAGGACTCGATCGAGGAGTTCCTGACGATCGTGCGGGACGGCGGCACCCGCGGCGAGATCTCCCACCTGAACGTCCGCCACCGCACCGGCGCGGCCCCGGGCGCGTGGCAGCGCGCGGTCGACACCATGCAGGAGGCGCGGGAGGTCGAGGGCCTCGACGTCCTCGCCGACACGACGCCGTTCAACGACGGGCTCGGCCAGATGGCGGCGATCCTGCCGCAGTGGGCGATGGAGGGTGGCTGGAAGCAGGTCTCCGCCCGCCTGCGGGACGAGGAAGCGCGAGAGCGGCTGCGCCACGAGTGCGACCGCTACTGGCGCTTCATCCATCGCGGCGAGTGGCACCGCGTGCGGCTGCAGTCGAGCCCGCAGTTCCCCGAGCTCGGAGGCAGGGACTTCGACGAGATCTCCGCCGCGCTCGGCAAGGACCAGTGGGACTGCTACTTCGACATCCTCGCGGCGGCCGGCCCGGCGCTCGAGAGCATCCTGCTGATCGGCGAGCTCTTCACGGACGAGCACCTGACCGAGATGATCACGCACCCGCTGCTCTCGCTCGGGGTCGACGGCTTCACGAGCGCGCTCGACTCGCGGCTCGCCGCGGTGACGGCGCACCCGGTCTGCTTCGCCGGGCACGTGCACTACCTGACGCGCCACGTGGGCGAGCTGAAGTCGCTCTCGCTCGAGGAAGCGATCCGCAAGATGACGTCGATGCCGGCCGACCACTTCGGCCTCCGCGATCGGGGGCGGATCGAGCCCGGCGCCGCCGGCGACCTCGTCGTGCTCGACCTCGATCGGCTCGAGGACGGCTCGACCCTGCACGACCCGCTCAACTACGTGCAGGGCGTCGATCACGTCCTCGTCAACGGGACGCCTGTCGTGGCCGACGGCGAGCACACCGGCGCGCTGCCGGGCCGGCACCTCCCGCGGCGGTGATCGACCTCCGCTCCGAGGTCTGCGCCGCGCCGACCGGGGCGATGTGGGAGGCGATGCGCTCCGCTCGGCCGGGCTGGGCGACCTGCGGCGAGGACGAGACCGTCGACGAGCTCGAGCGCCGCGGCGCCCTCCTGCTCGGCAAGGAGGCCGCGGTCTTCGTCGCCACCTGCTCGCTCGCGAACCTGATCGCGCTGTCCGCGCTGACGAAGCCGGGCGATCGAGTCCTCGCCGAGCCGGACGTCCATCTGCTCGTCAACGAGGGCGACTGGCTGACGGAGGTGACGCGCCTCGAGGTAGGTGAGCCCGCGGCGGTCGTCTGCCTCGAGAACACGCACACGCGGCGCGGCGGCACCGTGCTGAGCGCGGCCGAGACGGCGGCGCTCGCCTCTCGCGCCCCCCGGGCGCACCTCGACGGCGCGAGGCTCGCCAATGCGGCGGTGGCGCTCGGCGTGCCGCTCGCCGAGCTCGCGGCGCCCGTGGACACCGTCTCGCTCAGCCTGAACAAGGGCCTGGGCGCGCCCTTCGGCGCGATCCTCGCCGGTGACGGGGCGACGATCGCCGGAGCCCGTGTCCACCTCAGGCGCTTCGGCGGGGCGACCGTTCATCGCGCCGGCATCCTCGCCGCCGCCGGCCTGCTCGCCCTGGACGCCGTCGACCGCCTTGCCGAGGACCACCGCCGCGCGCGCGAGCTCGCGCGTCTGATCGGCGCGGCGGAGCCCGAGACGAACGTCGTCCTGGCCGATCTCGGCCCCGGAGCCGTGGACGCGCTCGGCGCCCGCGGGGTCCGCGCGCTCGAGCTCGGAGCCCGCACCCGCTTCGTGACGCACCGGTCGATCGGCGACGAGGAGATCGCCACGGTGGGCGAGGTCGTCCGGGGCCTCCTCGACGACGCCGGCCGGGCCGGCGGCCTCGAGGGCACCTACCGGAGCGCGCCCGCCTCGATCGGCTGACCGAAGACGAGCAGGTTGTCGCCCTGGTCGCAGCGGGAGGGGGCGCGCACGCAGGCGGTGACGCCGTCGAGCGGCGCCGTGACGAGCTCGGGCTCGCGCTCGGGATGCTCAAGCGAGTGGATGCGGGCGACGGTCTCGCCCGCGCGCACGGGGTCGGCCGGATCGACGAGCGCCTCGAAGATCCCGGACGAGGGAGCGAAGACGTAGTTGCGCGGATCGCGCCCGTCCAGGATCACGGCCGGCTGCTCGCGGCGCTCCACCTCACCCTCGAGAATGCCGGCGTGTCGCAGCACGTTCGCGAGCCCCCGCGCGGCGAGCCGGTGCGTCGAGGCCGCCACGTACCCGCCGCCGCCGAGCTCCGTCGTGACCACGACCTTGCCCTGGCGCTCGGCCTCGACCGGCAGCAGCCCGTGCCCCGCGATGTCGATGTAGAGGAAGTGGTACTCGCTGTTCCAGGCGAGCATCCCCGCGAGCATTGCGCGCCGCTGCGCCGGGTCGTCGACGACGTGCATGTGCGAGCAGGGGACGAACCGGCCCGTGTTGCCGCCCGAGTGCATGTCGATCACGTAGTCGGAGAGGGGGAAGAGCACGGTCGAGAGGTAGTGCGCGAGCTGCTCGTTCGCCGCGCCGTCGATCCGGCCCGGGAACGAGCGGTTGAAGTTCGCCCCGCTCGGCCAGAGCCTGGTCCCTGCCCTCGAGGCCTCGGGCGACAGGCAGGGGATCACGATCACTCTCCCCGGCACCTGCTCCGGCCGCAGCTCGCGCAGCAGCTTCAGGCAGGCGACCTGGCCCTCGTACTCGTCGCCGTGGTTGCCGGCGAGCACGAGCGCCGTCGGTCCGGCGCCGCTTCCGCAGGCCGCGATCGGGATGAACTGGTGCGCCCAGCCGCCGGTGTTCGTCGACTTCGGGATCTCCAGCCGCCCCAGCCGGCGGCCGGGTGCGGTCAGGTCGATCGTGCACTCGACCGGATGGCTCATCGGGCTCCGAGCACCGTCGTCACCGCCGCCTCCGTCGCCTCGAGCAGGCGGTCGACGTCGTCTTCGGTGTGCGCGTACGAGACGTGCGAGCGCTTCAGGTTGAGCGGCAGCTCGAAGACTCCATGCCTCATCAGCTCGCGGCGGTAGCCGACGAAGAGGTCGACGTCGTTCGCGAGCAGATCGTCGTAGCTGCGCACCTCGCCCTCGAGGAAGTAGCTGACGAAGACCGATCCGTAGCCGCTCACGACCGCCGGGACGCCGAGCCGCGAATAGAGCTCGGTGAGACCCTCGCGCGCCCGCCGGCCGAGCGCGAAGACGTGCTCGTGCACCGGCTCGCGGCGGAGCTTCTCGATCGTCGCGAGCGCCGCGGCGGCGGTCGGCGGATGCCCGTTGAACGTCCCGGCGAAGAACGCCGGCCGGCCGGGCGTGGTCGAGAAGAGCTCCATCAGCTCGCGCTTGCCGCCGAGCGCGGAGATCGGCCAGCCGTTGCCCATGGCCTTGCCGAGCGTGGTCAGGTCGGGCAGGACGTCGACGATCGCCTGGTAGCCGCCGAGGGCGTGACGGAAGCCCGTGATCACCTCGTCGAAGATCAGGACGGTGCCGTGCGCGTCGCAGAGCTCGCGCAACCGTTCCAGGAAGCCGGGCGCGGGCAGCACGGCGCCGATGTTGTGCGGGATCGGCTCGAGGATGACCGCCGCGACGTCGTGCTCCCGCAGCGCCCGCTCCACCTCGTCCGCGTCGTTGAAGCGGCAGACGAGGGTCGCGTCGGTGACCTCGGGGAGGCCACCCTGCGAGAGCGGGTCCTTGCGCCCGACCCTTTCCGCGGGCGAGATCACGTTCAGGGCGACCGCGTCGTGCCAGCCGTGGTAGCAGCCCTGGAACTTGACCACGTGGCGGCGGCCGGTCGCCGCACGGGCGACGCGAATCGCGTGGAAGGTCGCCTCGCTGCCCGTCTCCGTCAGCAGTACCTGCTCGACGGACGGCACGAGCTCGACGATCTGCTCGGCGAGCTCGACCTCGATCCTGGTCACGCCGACCCCCATCAGGCCCACGGCCCTGGCCGTGGCGGCGACCGCCCCGTCGACGTCCGGGTCGTTGTGGCCGAGTAGCGGAGGGCCGAAGGCAGCGTGGTAGTCCGTGTACGTGTTGCCCTGGCCGTCCGTGAAGGTGGAGCCGCCCGTCGCGGCGATCACGAGCTCCTCGAGCCCGGGCACGCGCCGCTGGCCGCTGTTGACTCCGCCGGGGATGACGGTGGCCGCGCGGGCGGCGAGATCGTGGGTGGAAGTGACTGCCATTCGGCCTCCCTGACGATCGATCGACGGTTCTCGGAGCAATCTAGTCGTGGACCCGGAGGCGCTCGACCACCTCGTCGTCGAGCGTGACGCCGATGCCCGGCGCGGTCGGGACGCGGACGTAGCCGCCGTCCTCGAGCGGCAGACGCTCGCGCGTCAGGGTCTGGTTGATGGGCGTGTCGGCGACGCAGTACTCCTGGAAGAGCGCGTCCGGGAGGACGGCGTTGCACTGGAGCGACGCGGCCTTGATGATGCCGCTCTTCCAGGCGTGCGGGACGGTCTCGACGCCGCGCTCGCGGGCGAGCTCCGCGATCCGCAGCCACTCCGTGATCCCTCCGCAGCGCGTCACGTCCGGCTGGACGAGGTCGACGCGCCCACGCTCGATCAGCTCGCGGAAGCCCCACACGGTCGTGTCCTGCTCGCCCGCGGCGATGCGCAGCTCGACCGCGTCGGCGAGCTCCGCGTAGGCCTCGTACTCGTCCGGCTCGAACGGCTCCTCGAGCCAGAAGATCCCGATCTGCTCGAGCTCCCGCGCCACCTCGATCGCCGTCCCGGCGTCCTTGCCGTAGCCGAGGCCGGCGTCGATCAGGATCTCGTGCTCGCCGGCCGCCTCCTTCGCCGCCGCCGCGAGCCTGACGTCGTGCCTCGGATCCCTCCCCAGCGGCCCCCAGCCGAGCTTGACCGCGGTGAAGCCCTCCTCGCAGAGCGCGTGGACGCGCTCTGCGACCTCCTCCGGGGTGTCGGGCATCAGCATCGACGCGTACGCCCGCACCCGGTCGCGCCTGGCGCCGCCGAGTAGCTCGTGGACGGGCTTCCCCTCGGCCTTGCCCCTGAGGTCCCAGAGCGCGATGTCGAGGCCCGAGAGCGCGTGCAGCGCGATCCCGCGCCGGCCGATGTAGATCAGGCCCCGGTACATCTTGCTCCAGAGGCGCTCGACGTCGGTCGGGTCCTCGCCGACGAGGAGGTCGTGCAGCGAGCCGGCGATCGCGTGCGAGCTCCGGCGGCCGACGAGCGCCCGCACGGCCTCGGGCGCCGAGTCGACCTCGCCGATGCCCACGAGGCCCTCGTCGGTCGAGATCCTGACCACCAGGTCGTCCTGGCTGCCGTCGGCGATTCCCTCGTTCACCAGGGGCTGGCGGAGGACGATCGCCTCGACGTCCGTGATCTTCACACGCTCCCTCCCGACTCTGGATCCGGTGATTGTCGACTATAAGCTGATTGTCTACAATCATGAGGCGCTTGGCGGACCCTCCCGTACCCCGCTCCGTCGATCCGAACGCAGCCGGCAGGCAAGCGCCCGCGGGAGCGGGGGGAACGCTCGAGGCGGGCGTCGCGCGCGTCGACATCACGCCCCCGCTCGGGTTGCCGGTCGGCTGCTGGGCGGCGCGGCGATGTCTCGCCGAGGGTGCGCGCGAGCCCCTCGTCGCGCAGGCGCTCGTTGTCTCGGACGGCGAGCGGACGGCGGCCGTCGTCGCGCTCGACCTCGTCTTCGCGGGCCGTGAGCTGACCGACGCCGTGCGCGCGCGCGTCCGCGACCGCTGTGGAATCCCTCCCGCGGCGGTGTCCGTCCACGCGAGTCACAACCACAGCGCGCCCAGCCTGTCGCGCGGCTCGGGCGTCGCCGGCCTGCGCGACGAGCCCGGCTTCGAAGCCTACGCCTCGCTGCTCCCCGAGCTCGTCGCCGGGGCCGTCTACGCCGCCTGGAGGCGGCGGCGGCCCGCTCGTCTCGGCGCCGCCGGGACCAGCGCCCCCGGCCTGAGCGGGAACCGCGTACGACCCGAGCGGCCGGTCGACGACGCGCTGACCGTGGTTCGGGTCGACGGCGTCGACGCGTCCCCGCTCGCCGCGCTCGTTGGCTTCACGGCCCACCCGATCACCGTCGGCGGGATCACGCGCGAGTGGGACGCTGAGTACCCGGGCGCGCTCCGGGCCGCGCTCGAGCGGGCCGTGCCCGGTGTCGAGCCGATCTTCCTCCAGGGGTGCGCCGGTGACGTCGCCCCCTTCGGGGACTGGTGGTTCGGAAACGGCGAGGTGAGCCGCCACTCGTACGAGGCGCGCGACGAGCTCGGCCAAGCGCTCGCCGCACGTGCGCTCGAGCTGTACGGGCGGATCGAGACGACGCCGGAGGTGCGCGTCGCCGCCGCGAGCGAGCGACTGGAGCTGCGCCGCCGGCGACACTCGTACCCGGCTGCGGAGATCCGGTCGGCGCTCGCGGAGCGCGAGGCTCGAAGCGAGCCGAGCCCGCTCCCGGAGACCTGGCCGCCCGAGCTGCACACGATGACCTCGGCGCAGCAGTTCCCCGACCCGTACGTCTCGACCGCGCTGACCACCTACCTCGACCTGGTCGAGCGCGCCGACGTGCCGGTGCGAGCCGAGCTCCAGGCGATCGCGCTCGGCGACGCCGCGCTCGTGACCAACTCGTTCGAGCTCTTCAACGAGGTCGGCCTGCGGATCAGGCAGGCGAGCCCCTTTCCGACCACCGTCGCCGCCGGGTACGCGAACGACTACCTCGGCTACCTGCCGCCGAGCGAGGACCTCGACTCCGTGGAGGGCGTGCCGCTACGGGAGATCCTCGACCAGGACCGCTTCCGCTGGGCCTACGGGATCACGAACTCGAACGTCGACCGCGGCGAGGTCGATCGCCTGGTCGACGCGAGCGTGGCGCTTCTCGAGCGCGTTCGAGTCGCGGGCTGAAGTGAGCGAGCCGGTTGTCGGGCGTGTCGCTCGTAGGAAGTCGACGGCGAGGAGGCGCCGGCGGTGCTGAGCAGGACGCCGGGC
>JBBSIG010000059.1:0-13117 GCA_038232215.1 Gaiellales bacterium
CGGATCAGGGCGTTGTCGAGGCCGAGCTGGTCGAGGCAGCGACCGACCATGAAGTCGACGAGGTCGCCCACCGACTCGGCGCCGTGGTAGAAGCCGGGCGCCGAGAAGAGAATGACGGCGCCGGCCTGTCGGAGCCGCAGCATGTTCTCGAGGTGGATGGTCGAGAGGGGCGTCTCGCGCGGCATCAGGACCAGCTTCCGCCCTTCCTTCAGCGCGACCGAGGCGGCGCGGTGGATGAGGTTCGACATCGCCCCGGACGCGATCGTGCCGAGCGTCCCCATCGAGCAGGGGCAGACGACGTACGCGTCGACCTTCGCGGAGCCGCTCGCGTACGGCGCCTTCCAGTCGTTCGGGTCGTGCACCGTCGCCGCTCCGCCCGCGTGCTCGAGGAAGCGGGCTAGCGTCTCGTCCGGCGAGAGCAGGGCGTTCCCGTAGAGCTCCGTCGCCAGCACCTCGATCCCCGCCCGCGACGCGGAGATGCCGAGCTCGCAGTCCGCGGCGACGAGAGCCTCCACGAGACGCGCGGCGTACGGCGCCCCCGAGGCGCCCGTTATGCCGAGGAAGACCCGCACGCCGGCCTCACGGACCCGTCACTTGGGGCCCTTGGAGGCGGCGAGGAACGCGGCGATCCTCTGGATGTTCTCGTCGCTGTACGTCTTGCCGTAGATGGGCATGACGCCGTTTCCGAACTGGCGCGGGTTGGACACGTAGCGGCGGAAGTACTGCTCGTCCTGCCCGTCGCCGATCGACGACAGGTCCGGCGCGCCGAGGTTGGCGGCGCCCGATCCCAGATACGTATGACACTGGCCGCAGCCGACCTCGGCGAAGAGCCGAGCGCCCGCGAGCACCTGCTGGTTCCCCTCGAAGCCCTGCCGCTTCGCCCAGGTCGGGACGGCAGCGACGTTCTCGCTCGCAAGCGACTCCCGAGCCGTCGCGCCCTTGAAGGTGAGGACGCCCATCGAGAGCACCGTGAGCACGGCCGCGACGACCGCCACCGGCCGCCGCAGCAACCGCCGCTCGCGGCGGAGATCGATGAACGGCAGCGCGAGCAGCAGGATCAGGCAGATCGTGGGGATGCCGATCGTGCCGAGGAGCACCGACTCGGGCCACTTGAAGATCCGCAGCAGGTAGAAGAGGAAGTAGAAGTACCAGTCCGGCCGCGGGACGAAGTTCGTCGTCCCGGGATCGGCCTTCTCCGAGTAGAGCGGCCCGAGCAGCCCGGGCTCGTTCGGGTCCTCGCCGGCCGTCAACTTCCAGATGGCCGCGAGCGCGACGATCACCGTCACGACGACGAGGCTCATCACCGTGTCGTGGAACATCGCGTAGGGATAGAAGGGCTTCCCCCGCTCCTTGACGTCCTCCTTGTAGCGCTGGAACTGCGAGCGCCGCTGGTCGAGACGGGAGCTCATTCCGTCGTCTCCCCGCGACCGACGGCGGATCCGCGCGGGCCGGGCCGCATTAGGCCGGCGCGGCCGTTCGTGCTCGGTACCTCCACGCGCTCGGCGCCCGCCGCCTCGGGCGACCAGGGCGGCGACGAGACTCCGAGCCGGATCACCAGGTACAGGTGCAGGCCGATCAGCGCCATGATCCCGCCGGGGAGCACGAGCATGTGCAGCGAGTAGAAGCGGCTCAGCGTGTCGGTGCCGATCTCGGCGCCGCCGCGCAGGAACTGGGCCAGGAACGGGCCCAGGAACGGAGCCGTCCCGTTGATGTTGATGCCGACGACGGTGGCCCAGTACGCGGTCTCGTCCCACGGCAGGAGATACCCGGTGAAGCCCTCCCCGAGCCCGAGGGCGAGCAGCAGCACGCCGATGATCCAGTTCAGCTCGCGCGGGTACTTGTAGGCGCCGAACAGGAAGACGCGGGCCATGTGGAAGAACATGAGGATGATGAAGACGCTCGCTCCCCAGCGGTGCATCCCGCGCACGAGCCAGCCGAGGGTGACGTCGTTCGTGATCCGCTGGATCGACTCGTAGGCCGAGTTCGGATCGGGCTGGTAGTACATCGCGAGGATGACCCCGGTGACCGCCTGCACGATGAACGCCGTCAGCGTCGCCGACCCGAGGGTCTGCATCCAGTTCGTGTCGCCCGGGACCTTGCGGAGGAGGAAGTAGCGGACGGCGCCGACGAGGCCCGAGCGCTCCTCGAGCCAGTCGACGGGGGCGAGCGCGGCGGCCTCGAGCTTCTGGCGGCGGGGAGACTTCTTCGTCGTGGCCATCAGTGCGGGGGCTGCAGCGGGTAGAGGATCGACTCGGGGCCGTCCACGTGCTCACCGGGGCCGGCGAGCCGGTACTTCTTGATCCGCGCCTCGCCGCCCTCGCCGTCCACCTCGCCGACGCTGAAGGGCTTGCCGAGGATCAGGCGGCTGTTCTTGATCGAGAACTCGAAGCGATCGAGGGCCCGCACGGGCGGGCCGGCGGTCCGGTTGCCCTCGGTGTCGTACTGACCGCCGTGGCAGGGACAGCCGAAGCCGGCTGGCTGGGTCGGGATCAGCGTCACCTCGCCCGCGTCCGTCGTCGCCTTCTTGGCCTGGTCGTCGAAGACCGGGCCGTTCGGCTGCACCGGGCAGCCGAGATGGACGCAGCGATTCGAGACGATCGTGAAGCTCGGCTCGCCCTCGACCGCACCGTTGTTACGCACGTAGGCCGTGCGTCGCGACACCTCGCCGGCGGCCGGATCGCTCATGAATGTCGCGATGACGAACTGGCCCTCCGGAAAGTTGTCGATCGGACCGAGGTCGACGTCCTTCGACCCCTGGTGGAGGAACGCGGGCGCGGCCGCGAACCCGACCACCGGAAGCGTGACGATCCCGCCGATCACGGCACCGAGGCCGAGCGTCGTCCCCTCGAGGAACTTGCTGCGCGGGAACCGCTCGATCTCCTCCTCGCTGTCCGGGGCCGGGAGCGCCGCCTCGCCCTCATTCGCCGGAATCGGCGGAGGCGCCGGCCTCGCGGTCCTGGTCTCGGGCTCGACCTCGGCGACGGGCCCGCCGGAGTCGCGCGTGAGGTCGCGCACCCAGAGAAAGCCGAAGACGAGGGTGATGACTGCGCCGATCGGCGCGACCACGAGCGGGCTGACGATGAGGCCGACGAGGACGCAGGCGATACCGACGGCGAACCCGACCGGCCACAGGGTCGGAGGCGGAGCGTGCGGTTTGTCGTCCCCGTGCAGGGGTTCCACCTAGTGCGTCTCCTTCGCGTTCCTACCCGGATCTAACCCGCCTGTTGCACCGCATGTCAACGTCGTAGCAGTTGACGCAACGGTGAGGGAATATGACTGGTTCGGCCGTTGCGTGCAGGGCCGTCGAGCGCGATCCCGTACTCGCCCCAGCGGGCGTCCACCCGTGCGCGCACCTCGTCGCTCATCCGGATCTCCTCGGGCCAGGGGCGCGTGCCTTCCGCCGGGCCCTTCCGCGTGGCGTCGATCCCGAGCTTGCCCCCGAGAAACTGGAGGGTCGGCGCGTGATCCAGATGGTCGAGCGGGCCCTCGGAGATCAGCACGTCGCGCTTCGGGTCGACGTTGGCCCCCACGGTGAAGAAGACCTGCTCGTAGTCGTGCACGTCGACGTCCTCGTCGACGACCACGACCGACTTCGTCAGCGACAGCATCCCGAGGCCCCAGATCGCGTGCATGACTTTCTTCGCGTGGCCCGGAAAGGCCTTGCGGATCGAGACGATGGCGCAGTTGTGGAACGCACCCGCGACCGGCAGGTCGTAGTCCACGATCTCCGGCACGCTCATCCGCACGGCCGGGAGGAAGATGCGCTCGGTCGCCTTCCCGAGCCAGGCGTCCTCCTGCGGGGGCTTGCCGACCACGATCGAGGGATAGATCGCGTCGCGGCGCATGGTGATCGCGCTCAGGCGGAAGACCGGGAACGGCTCGGGCGGCGTGTAGTAGCCCGTGTGATCGCCGAAGGGGCCTTCCTCCGTCAGCTCGCCCTTCGTGATGGAGCCCTCGAGCACGATCTCCGCGTTCGCGGGAACCTCGAGGTCGACCGTCTTCCCGCGCACGAGCTCGACCGGCTCGCCGCGGAGGAAGCCGGCGAGCATGAGCTCGTCGATGTGCTTCGGGAGCGGCGCCGAGGCGGCGTAGGTCGTGACCGGGTCGAGCCCGAGCGCGACGGCGACCTCGATCTTGCCGTCCGTGGCCAGGTAGTCGGCGCGGCCGTCCTTGTGGATCTGCCAGTGCATCGCGGTCGTACGCGCGTCGAGCTTCTGCATGCGGTACATGCCGACGTTCCGCGTCCCCGTGCGCGGGTCGCGCGTGATCACGGCGGGCAGCGTGATGAAGGGCGCCGGGTCGCCCGGCCAGCAGCGCTGGATCGGAAGCGCGTCGAGGTCGGGCTCCGTGATCACGATCTCCTGGCAGGCCGCCCGCCGGACGGTCTGCGGCATCGAGTCCGCGATCGACTTCAGCTTCCGGAGGCCGCGCACCTTCTCGACCACGCCCTGGGGCGGCTGCATCTCGAGCACCGACTCGAGCTTGCCGGCGACCGAGTCGAGGCTCGGCTCGTCGAAGGCCAGGCACATCCTCCGCTCGGTGCCGAACTGGTTGATCAGGAGCGGGTGCTCGGCCCCGCGCGGGTGCTCGAACAGGAGCGCCGGACCGCCGGCCTTGACCGTCCGGTCGACGATCTCCGTCACCTCGAGGTCGGGATCGACCTCGGCCGAGACGCGAACGAGCTCACCCTCGCGCTCGAGCAGCCGGATCCAGGAGCGAAGGTCGGCCGGAGGCGCCATCTCCGGCGAGTCTAGTCCCCGAGCAGCCCCCGGAGCCCAACCAAGTAACAGTCTGTTACTTGGTTAGTGGCGGCGTTGGCGGGCCCAGTGGGTGAGCTCGCCGATCGTGATCACGCCGATGAAGACGAGTCCGACGATCAGCATGCCGAGAATGACCTTCTTGCCCTCGGTGGCCGCGTCCTCGGCGGCGAGCGGGAGGAGGATCGTGGCGAGAGGGGCCATCGCGCCCGCGACTCTAGCGCAGGAGCCGGAGCCGATGCGCCTCGAGAGCCTGTCCGAGGACCGCCGCTCCGACGGCGGCCTCGGCGAGCTCGCGCAGAGGTGCGGGGTCGCCGTCTCGCCGAAGCGCGAGCCGCGCCGGCTCGAGCTCGCCGCGCCCGAGAAGGGCGGCGGTCGCCGCCCACGCCGGTCCGTCGTCGCCCTCTCCCTGCGCCCGGATCTGGGCGGCGAGCGAGACGAGCTCGGCCAGATCCGCGATCGCCTCGACGACGCCGAGCTCCGCCACCCGCACGAGGCCGTGCGCGTAGAGGTAGTCCCCGAGGAGAAGAGCGGTGTCGGCGCACGGCGGCGCGAACAGGCGCGACCGGCCGTAGTGCACGAGGTATGCCTCGTAGATGGTCTCGATGCCGAGCGCGTAGAGGTCCCGCCCGAGCGGCGAGAAGACGGGCTCGAGCTCGCGCTCACCGGTTGGGAGGAGGGACTCGGCCCAGAGGGGGCTCTCTCCTGCCGCCTCCCCGGCGATCGTCGACCAGAGCTCAGACGGCGAAGAAGTCCGCAATCGCCTCGACCGTCCGGTCGATCTCGTCGTCGCCGTGCGCGAGCGACGGGAACATGGCCTCGAACTGCGACGGCGCCACGTAGGTTCCACGAGCCAGCAGGTGCCGGAAGAGCGCGCCGTAGCGGTCGACGTCAGAGGCGGCGGCGTCCTCGAAGTCCCGGATCCCTTCACCCCGCATGAAGAGCGTCGCCATCGCGCCGACCCGGCGCACTCGGGCCGGGTGGCCGGCGGTCGCCTCCCGCAACCCCGCCTCGAGCCGCGCGCCCCGCCGCTCGAGCTCCTCGTACACGCCCGGATCGCGCAGGCGGCGGAGCACGGAGAGTCCCGCGGCCGTGGCGAGCGGATTGCCCGAGAGCGTGCCCGCCTGGTAGACGGCGCCCGCGGGAGCGAGCTGCTCCATCACGTCCGCCCGGCCGCCGAATGCGGCGAGGGGCAGGCCCCCGCCGACGATCTTGCCGAGGATGGTGAGATCCGGCAGGACGCCGAAGCGCTCCTGGGCTCCGCCGCGCGCGACGCGGAAGCCGGTGATCACCTCGTCGAAGACGAGCAGCGCTCCCGAGGCGTCGCAGAGCGCCCGCAGCGCCTCCAGGAAGCCGGCGACGGGCGGGACGACGCCCATGTTGCCGGCGACCGGCTCGACGAGGACGCACGCGAGACCCTCCCCGTAGCGCGCGACGGCCGCCGCAGCTGCGTCCACGTCGTTGAAGGGACAGACGATCGTGTCGGCGGTCACCCCGCTCGGCACCCCGGGGCTCGCCGGGATGCCGAGCGTCGCGAGACCCGAGCCGGCGCTCGCGAGCAGGGCGTCGACGTGGCCGTGGTAGCACCCGGCGAACTTGAGCACGCGGTCCCGGCGAGTGGCCCCGCGCGCCAGCCGCACCGCGCTCATGGTGGCCTCGGTCCCCGAGGAGACGAGCCGCACCTGCTCGACCGAGGGCACGGCGTCGACGATCTCGGCGGCGAGCTCGACCTCGCGCTCGGTCGGCGCGCCGAAGCTCGTGCCGTCCGCCGCCGCCGTCGTGACGGCCTCGACCGTCTCGGGATCGGCATGGCCGAAGATCAGCGGCCCCCAGGAGCAGACCCAGTCGAGCAGGCGGTTCCCGTCGACGTCCTCGAGGTACGCCCCCTCGCCGCGGCGCACGAAGAAGGGCTCGTCGAGGCCGACCGCCCGCATGGCGCGGACGGGCGAGTTGACGCCCCCTGGGATCAACTCGAGCGCCCGCCGGTAGAGCTCGCTCCGCTGACCTGCCTCAATCTTCATATCTTCTCCCGAGCGAAGCGAAGGGACTAACCGAGTCACGGAAAATGCGCAGCATTTTGCGGGATCAAAGCGAAGGGACTAGCCCAGACCCCGGAAAAGTGCGGAGCACTTTTCCGGGTGATTAGAGCCAGTCCGCGAGCTCCTTCGTCCAGTAGGAGACCACGAGGTCGGCGCCCGCGCGCCGGATCGCGGTCAGCGACTCGAGCGCGGCCTGGCGCTCGTCGAGCCAGCCCCGGGCCGCGGCGGCCTTGAGCATCGCGTACTCGCCCGAGACGTTGTAGGCGGCGAGGGGCAGCCCGAAGCGCTCGCGGACGGCCCGGATGACGTCGAGCGCCGGCAGCGCGGGCTTCACCATCAGGATGTCCGCGCCCTCGGCGACGTCGAGCTCGCACTCGCGGAGGGCCTCCCGCACGTTCGCCGGGTCGAGCTGGTAGCCGCGCCGGTCGCCGAAGGCCGGCGCCGAGCCGGCGGCCTCGCGAAAGGGACCGTAGAAGGCGGAGGCGTACTTCGCCGAGTAGGCGACGATGGGCGTCGCCTCGAGCCCGGCGTCGTCGAGCGCGGAGCGGATCGCGGCCACGCGCCCGTCCATCATGTCGCTCGGCGCGACCGCGTCCGCGCCCGCCTCGGCGTGGCTCACGGCCGTGCGGGCGAGCAGCTCCAGGGACGCGTCGTTCGCGACCTCGCCGTCCTCGAGCACGCCGCAGTGACCGTGCGAGGTGTACTCGCAGAGGCAGACGTCCGTGAGCAGGACGAGCCCCGGGTGGCGCTCGCGGAGCGCGCGGAGGGCGCGCTGGACGACGCCGTCCTCGTCCCACGCGCCCGAGCCCTGCTCGTCCTTCTGGTCCGGGATCCCGAAGAGGAGGACGGCCGAGACCCCGAGCGAGGCGAGCTCGTCGGCCTCGTGGACGAGCGATTCGACCGAGTGCCGGGAGAGAGCGGGCAGCGCCTCGTTCGGCGCAGCTTCCGGGCCCACGAACAGCGGTAGGACGAAGTGGTCGAGGTCGAGGCTCGTCTCGCGGACGAGCGCGCGCAGCGAGCCCGTTCGCCGGAGCCTGCGAAGCCGCGTGGCCGGAAAGGCGCTCACGCCGTCAATCTACGCATTCCGATCCTGGCCAGGAGGCCGAAGATCCCGCCGAGCGCCAGGAGCCACGCCGACTCGCGGGCCATGGCCGCCCAGGGGCTCGCGTCGTAGAGCGCCGCACCGAAGAGCCGCACGGCATGGGCGAACGGGAGCGCGTCGCTGACGAGACCCGCAAGCGGCGCCACCTCGGCGGGCACGAGGCCGAGGAAGACGACGGGGAGCACGACGAGGACCGCGACGAGCGAGGCGGCCCGGCCCTCGCGCGCGAGCGCCCCGAGCAGCGCGCCGAGCGCCCCGAGCGCGCCGCCCGCGAGGGCGAGGCTCACGGCGACGAGGGGCAGGCGCGCCCATGGCTCGCCGCCGACGACGTCCCCGAGCTCGATGATCGCCCCGAACGCGAGCGCGATCGCGAGCCCGAGCGCCACCGCGACGGTCGCCGCGAGCGCGACCTTCGCCCACACGAGCTGTCCGAGCGTCACGAGTCCGCGCGCGAGCCGGCCGATCACGTTCTCGTCACGCTCGGCGGCGAGCGCGCCGGAGGAGAGCAGCAGGGCCAGGAACGAGATCGTCAGCGCGAGCGCGTAGGCCTGCACCTGGGCCGACAGCGCCCACGTGCGGCCGACGTCCGGCGCCTGCTCGAGCTCGATCGGGTTCGCCGTCGCCCGCAGCGCCCCGCTCGTCTGCGCGAGCGCGAGCCGCGCGGTGCGCACGAACTCCCGGATCCGGTCGAGCCGCCGGCCGCGGGGCAGCTCCTCGAGCAGCCGCTGCGTGCGCTCGAGCCCGAGCACCTCGAACCTCCGGCCGAGGAAGGTTCCGTCTCCCCCCTTCAGGATCAGGCGCACGTACCGGAGGTTCGCCTCGATGTACGCGCGCTGGAGCTGCCGGTTGAGGGAGTAGACGAGCGCCTGCACCTGTTGGGTGACGCGGGGGGCGAGCCCTCCCCGCGTCGTGCGCAGGACGAGGCTCGGGCTCTGGACCATCCCCTCGAGCCGGGCGACGAAGCCGGGCGGGACGGTGATGGTCGCGACGACCTTGCCGGTCTCGAGCTCGCGCGCCGCCCGCTCGGGCGAGAGCCGGACGAGCCGCACGTTCCGGCTCACCTGGTCGATCGTCCGCGCCACCGGGAACGTGTGCCCGCCGACCGTGACGAGCGGCGGGAGGCCGTCCTCGTCGACGAGCGCGACCCGGGGCTTCGCGTTCGCGTAGCCGGCGACGAGTCCGACGAGGCCGGCGATCACGAGCGGGTAGGCGAGCAGGACGCCGAGCAGGAGGGGCGACCGACGCAGCAGCCGGAGGTCCTTGCCGAGGACGAGGAGGATGCTCCTCACGCGGGCGGGGTCTCGGCGCCGAGCCGTCCGTCCCGGAGCACCCCGACGCGATCCGCGAGCCGCTCGACCTCGTCCGCGTTCTGCGTGGCGAAGCAGACCGCGCCTCCCGCGTCGCGCACCTGCGCCATCGTCTCCCAGAGGTCGTGTCGCCGCGCGGCGTCCAGCGACGCGGTCGGCTCGTCAAGGAGGAGGACACGGGGGCGGCCGAGGAGCGCGATCGCGAGGTCGAGCCGCTGGCGGTTCCCGACCGAGAGACCCGAGGTCGGGCGCCGCTCGGCAGGAAGCTCGAACCGCTCGAGCAGCCGGCGTGCCGCGTCGCCAGGCTCCGGCTCCCGCTCGAGCCGGGCGAACAGCTCGAGGTTCTCGAGCGCCGAGAGACGGCCGTAGTGCGCCGACCGCTGCGGCACCCAGCCGACCCGCACCCCCTCGGCGCGGACCACCGCGCCGAAGCTCGGCGGCAGCGCGCCCGCGAGCAGGCCGAGCAGCGTCGACTTCCCGGCGCCGTTCGCGCCCACGAGGGCGACGATCTCACCCGCCCACAGCTCGAGGTCCGTGGGCTCGAGCGCCGTGCGCGCGCCAAAACGCCGACCCGCTCCGCGAGCCGCGAGGAGCGGGTGCCCGACGCTCACCCGCTGACCGCAGCGGGCGGGTCGGCCGGTGGCACGGGAGCGACCGCGCGCGCGATCGGCTCGACCTCGGCCGGTACGGCGCCGTCCTCCCAGGTCTCCAGCGCCACGCGCTCGGAGAAGAACTCCCACGTGGCGCGGGCCGCGGCGAGCAGCGGCAGGGCGATGAGCGCACCGGGCAGCCCGTAGATCTCTCCGCCGGCGAGCAGACCGAAGATGACGAGCAACGGGTGCAGGCGAAGGGCGCTCCCCATCACGTTCGGAACGACGACGTGGCCCTCGATCTGGTGGATGAAGAGGAAGAGGATCGTCACCCAGAGCGCCGCGATCGGATGCACCGCGAGGGCATAGGCGAACGGCGGCACCGCGCCCAGCCAGGGGCCGAGGTAGGGGATCAGCTCCGTCACGGCGACCCACGAGCCGAAGAGCAGCGCGTAGGTGTCGGCGCCCGGGAGCAGCTCGAGCTGGCCGAGCAGCCAGAGGCCGACGCCCGCGCTCACGCCGATGATGAGCGAGAGCAGCACCTGGCCCTTCACGTAGCCGGCGAGGGCGCCCTCGATGCGCGGGATCAGCGGCAGCGTGCCCGGCCGGGGCGGGAAGCGGCGGTCGACGGCGGCCGAGAGGCGCTGCATGTCGAGCAGCATGTAGATGGAGATGACGACGATCAGCACCGTGTTGAAGAGCAGGAGCGCCACGGCGAGGCCCGCTCCCTCCGCCCAGTCGATCGCCTTCGAGGTGTACTTCTGGACGTCCTTCGAGCCGATGTTGTTGAGGAAGTCCTGGCCTTGCCGCCTCACCTGCACGCGCTTCAGCCCGTGGCCGTCGAGCCAGGCCTGGAAGCGATCGAGGTCGCGCTCGGCGTCGGTTTGCCGGGTCTGTCCGTGCTCGTTCGTAAAGTAGGAGTCGACCCGGTCCGACGCCGACTGCGTCTGCTTCACGACCACGGTCGCCAGAGCGACGATGGCCAGAGCCACCGCAGCGGCAAAACTCAGATACACGATCGCGACGGCGAAGCCGCGCGGGATCCAGATCCGGCCCAGCCCGCGGACGACCGGATTCAGGAGCAGCGCGATCAGAGCGGCCACGAGGAACAGGAAGACGACGTGACGCACCGCTCCCGCGACGACCCAGATCAGCACGAGCAGCAGCGGGAGCCCGACGAGCTGGATCCAACGAGGGATCTCGATCTTCGTCGCCCCGCCGGGCATGGCGGCCATCGTACCGCGAACCTCCACGCACTCCGGGGCCGGTCCGGAGGGGCGCCCTCCTCGGGCCCGCGGAGAGCTTCCGGGCGAGGCGCTCCGCCGCCCGCGTGGGACTGGTCCTTCCAGGAGGACGGCGCCCTTGCGCTCGATCGTCACGAGCTATGGGAAGAACCGCCGTTCTCACCGGGGATCCGACTGTCACAAAGTCGGCTGCGCCGGGCGAGGTTGAAAGCGGTGCAAGGGTCGGTTACGGTGCCCCAGATGCCGCCCCCAGCGACTGAGTCTGCGCGCCGCCGCGTGCGACGCCGCGACCAGCGCGCCGCGCAGAGGGCGAGACGCTTCGCGGGTCTCGCCGTGCTCGGCTGCGTGTTCGTCGTCACGCTCGCGCTGACGGCGTTCGGCTCCAGTCGACCCGCGGCGGTGCGGAGCGTCCCGGCTCCGGCGCAGCGCCTGCTTCCCACGGGACCGCCGGGCCCGGTCGTGGTCGCGTCCCAGGGCGACCTGCGACTCCAGCTCCCGATCGCGCGGAGCCGGGTAACGGCGATCGGCTACCACGGCTCCGGCAACGGCGCGCTCGCGTTGCAGCCGCTCGGCCGCCAGGGCAACGAGGGCCTGCTCGCCCGACTCGCGCACCGCATCTTCGGCGAGGCCTCGGGTGGGCTCGTCTACTACCAGCTCGGCGGCGGGGCCGGGCCGGCGACGAGCGTCCTCGACGTCGGCGCCGCCCCCGGCACGGACGTGTACGCCCCGGTCGACGGCACCGTCGTCGGGATCACGGACTACGTGGTGAGCGCCCGGCCCTACGGAGTCCGTGTCGACGTCCAGCCCTCCTCCGCACCCTCCGTCATCCTCTCGATCACGCACCTGCGACTCGACCCGTCGCTCTCGGTGGGGTCGCTCCTGACGGCCGGGGGCTCGAAGCTCGGCACCCTCCTCGACCTCTCGCGGGTCGAGCGCCAGACGCTCGCGCGCTACACGCAGGACGCGGGCAATCACGTCTCGCTCGAGGTCCTCCCGGCCGCCACGTCGGCTCTCCCCTGACCGCGCCTCCGCCCGGCCGCGCCCGCTCGATCCCGCTGCGCCGGTGAAGATCCTCTTCGTCGGCGACGTGTTCGGTCCACCCGGTCGACGCGCCGTCGAGGATCGTCTGCCGAGGCTTCGCGAGGAGCTCTCGGTGGACTTCTGCGTCGTCAACGGCGAGAACGCGGCGGACGGCCGCGGGATCACCCCGAAGCTCGCGGAGCGGATCCTCGCGGCCGGCGCCGACGTGATCACGCTCGGCAACTGGACGTGGGGCCAGCCGAACATCGGGCCGTACCTGGCGGCATCCGAGCGAGTCGTCCGGCCCGCGAACTTCTCCGACCGGGCCCCGGGGCGCGGCCTCACGGTGGCGTCCGCCGCGGACGGGACGCGCGTCGTCGTCGTCAACCTGCTCGGCGGGCTGACGCTGAATCCGGCGCATCACCCCTTCGAGGCGATCGACTCGCTCGTGGACGAGGCCCACACGAGCGGCCGCGTCGTGATCGTCGACTTCCACGCCGAGGCGACCAGCGAGAAGGTCGGCCTCGCCCGCATGCTGGACGGCCGCGTCACAGCCGTCGTCGGGACGCACACGCACGTGCAGACGAACGACGCCCGCGTGCTCCCGGGGGGGACGGCGGCGATCACCGACGCGGGGATGACCGGCCCGCACGACTCGGTGATCGGCGTCGAGGCCGAGCTCGCGATCAGACGCATGCGGACGGGGCTGCCCGTCCGGTTCCGCCCGGCCGAGGGCGACGTCCGCATCGAGGGCGTCCTCGTGGAGTGCGGGCCCGACGGGCGGGCTACGGGCTGTACGGCGATCCGCGTGCCGGTGGCCTGAGGCGGTCTACGAGGCCGCCTTCGGCTTCCGCTCGGGCCAGATCAGGACCGCGAGCAGCCCGACGAGCACGAGGTCGCGGACCAGCACGAGCCAGGACGAGGTCCCGTCGAAGCGGAGAGCGAGGTCCCAGTAGCTGAACGGGAACCAGAGCTGCGTCAGGACGCAGGCCGCTCCGAGCAGGGCCGAAGCCGTGAGGCCGCGCCGGCCGCGCACGAGCGGGACGAGCGGCAGCAGC